>JBHIVA010000068.1:0-9855 GCA_042138015.1 Nitrososphaeraceae archaeon
CAACAACACGAATAAAAATAATTGTGATCTACAACATGTATACAATTGGATTAACCTATTCATTTATCTATACAATACAACAATCAGAAACACAATCCTATTCAGAATTGGAGGTGAATCAGTCCTAAGTTAACACAGCCAAGAAATATCTGAGATAAAATAAAATAGTTTTTAAATACCATACATATAACGATATTTTTAGAGTTAAAAACAATAAATGCGAAGGAATATTTATTTTACTAGAATATTGGAATAATGTTGCTAAATACAGTATCATCTTTTTAGAATTTGTAACATATAACCTTTTGATTATCTATACTTTAGCAACCACGATTGTAAGAATAATATACATTATAGACTTAAATTCTTGGTTATTTTCTGATCTACATGCATATAGATTACAAAAAAACAATACTGATAATCTTAGTTTCTATAATTGTTATTGGTATAATTGCTATTCCATTGGGAAATCCAAAGTTTATTTATAGAGCAGTAGGATTGGAACTAGCTTTTATTTTTATATCTCTTGCATTATTGAGGGGATATATCAAGGTATTATATATATGTGTCCCAATAGCATTAATAGTAATAATAGCTAATACACTTGCTCCTCAGCATGTAGATATAATGTTAACATTTTCTAAACCATTAAATGCAGTAGTATTAATTGTTGGTGGATATATATTACAAACTTTACTAATATTCTTTAGTATCAACTACCTTTATAAGATCCATTCTAAAAGTTTATTAAAAAAGCAATGATTTAAGAGAATCATCATTATCAAACATAGAAGAGTTATAGAAGAGAAGGAAAAGTCGCTTTAAAGGAGTGAAAATATATCATACTAACTTGTATCTTTTAATAAGTAACATTAAAACAGAAAATAATATTTTATATATAAATAATTTAAATTTTGACTTTTTAACAATTGATCATGATAATATTCTAATGGTAAAATGAAAGTTTGATACAATCCTATTTTATATTTAAAAATTTCCTTAAGATAATTTTGTTTGTAATTCATTTATATCATATCCTACTTTATTTGTAAATAGCTATGTTTAATAGCAAGTGATTATTTATGTTGTTTTTTCGATATCGTTACAAAAGAAATAACATATAGTATATTCAGGATTACTATTATCGAATCTGTTTATACAACAATCTGAAATTTCATATGATTCATCATTTTTTACTTTTAATAATAATTGATATTTTGGAATTTCTGAAATAGATTCATTAATTTTTTTAGCTATTTCTATTAGTATGGGATCAGACGAGGAAATAAGAAAATGACCTTCATATTGAGCTGCAGTTCCAGGAAAATAAAATACCTCCTGAACTTCAAGTACTCGATTTAACATAGAAAAAAAAAGAGAGTAATGTTATTTAAATCAAATCTTTAAAATTCATTTTTCAAAAGAATAAATATAAGTGGCTCAATAAAAAAAATTTAACTGACTATTTTAGTATTTATAAATTATTAATCAGTATATTTTTAGTATTTATATATTATATCAAATATTTTATTATAATTTTAATTAAAATCGTGAGCATTTGTTTAGGTATAATAAAAAATTTTGATATAATCCAACTTTTTCTATGATAGTTAATTATATTAAAATTCAAATTATCTGGTATAACTTTATCTTTTAAAATCAGAAAACAACAAATAATAAAATTTGATGGTATACGTATATTATCCCTGTAATAATAACAAGAATGTAGTTTCTTCTTGATTTATAATTATATAAAAAATATAAATTTTTCATCGTTGGATTATTCTTATTTCCTAATTTATTGCACTAAATACATGAACATCTGCATCTTTTCCATCAGGAACGTAAACATTACCAGCGGAATCTATGGTTATACCAGAAGGATCTTCAAGTTGCATCTCAAAGCTTGATATTTATGTTATACTAGATTAATTATAGGGTATTGAGAAATAGATCAGTTTTAATGATTTTATTATATATTTTAGCAGATATTAAAAATATAATAAATACAAAGCATAATACACTAGAATTTAATAGACATTAGATTTTTATATGAAATAAACGAAAAATTACTATCTTTTGTCAACTGAATTAAGTAAATCTAAAGTTCCAAAAAATAAAAGTGAATTGGCTGAACAGGTGTTTCAGGCTATAGTAGAAGGTGGAGATAATGGAATATTCCAAACTGAACTTTGTAAATCTTTTTCAATAGATAGTAGAGATGGTTCAAGGCTAGTAGGAAATTTGGAAAAACAGTCTCTTATTTCTAGAGAAAAAATATTGTATAAAGGAAGATGGACCTATAAATTGATAGTAAAGAAGATACCACATTTAAAAGATGAGGATAAGAAACCTATTGAAATAGATAGTGTAGAAGGAGCACCATGTTTTAGTTGTTCATATCAACACTTATGTTCCACTGAAGATGAAACAAGCCAGTATAGTCCATCAAAGTGTAGTTGGATAGAACAATGGGTAGTGACTGACTCTAAAAAACGAGGTTCTGATGAAATCAAATAAAAAAGCTTATGTAATTATATAAATCTGGTAATTATAATTTGCTCTCAAATTCTTTCTCTATAATTACAAATGCTGATTCGATTTGGCTTTTCCCAATAACCTCCCAATTAATGTAATCTCCCACAATTGATGTTTGATTTTTTAGTAATTCTTGAATCAAGTTTAAATTAGAATCTGTTGGTTCAAGTATTAGTGAAGATTTTAATGTTGTGGTTTGTTGAGGAGATAATTGTGGTCTACCATTTAGTGGAATATCTTCATATGAGAGAACACCGTGGCCTAAGAATTCATTATTTCCAAACAAGTCATACTCTACTTTAGAAGTAGTTGCAGTTTTATCAGTTGGATTATATACTTCTAGGGATAGTAATAATTCTACGTTATTAGTATCGTTAGAAATATTATTTATTTCTATATTAGCTAGTTTGAATTCTAATGCATCTGCATCAGGAGCGTTAACAAGAAATTGAATTTCTGGGATAAGAATTATAGTCAATGCTAATGCAGCTATTACCCCGAATAGAATTAATCGTCTTTTACTAAAGAACATACAAATACTATTATTAAATTTTGTAAAAAGAATTAAAATGTTTCTGTAATAATAGCACTAGTCTACCTCCTCAAGTAGTTTATATCATACAGATTAGCTTTATTTGTTATGATTTTAATTGATGGAATCATTATTTGGATCCATCTTATTGCTGCTTGTGTTTGGGTAGGTGGTTCAATTTTTATAGGGTTGATTCTTGCTCCTATGCTAAAAAATATTGGAAGCTCAATTGAAGACCGACTTGCTTTAATGATAAAGGTTGGTAGAAGATTTAATAAATTTGCTTTTCCTTCTTTCATAATTTTAATCGTGAGTGGAATATACAATTCTAGATTTTTTTTTGAAAACCCAAATAACTTTTTTGATAGCGATTACGGTATATTGCTTTTTATTAAAATCATATTGACAATTATCACTTTTATTAGTTATATTATTCATATCAAAAGTTTTGGAAAAGATATTGAAAATAAGATTTTGGTAGATAATGACCCCCACTACTTAAAATCTATTCGTTCAAAAATAATTGATTATGGAAGATTGGTGGTAGTTCTTTCTATCTTTATTTTATTGATTGCAGCTTTACTAGATTCTGGTTTAAAATTTAGTTAGCGAATCTTATTTATTTTAATATAATTGAATAACATCCAATTTACGTTATATGGTTTTTATAACTAATGTATATATTGTAATTTCCTTTAGGATCGATATAGTAGAGTATTTTATTTATTTTATTGATAGTAATAGTAATGATCGAAATTCGATGATATTGTTATTATAATATAATTAATTTAATAATTAAGGTTTCAATACTGTATCTTGTAGATTTCTTTGCTTACCGCCATTTTTTACTTAATGTCTCTTATAACCTATATTTAATAAGTAAATAAATAAAATTCTTTGTCTTCATTTTTCGTCTCTTAATATATATTCAAATAAATATAGATTTTAGAAACAAAATATATACATACTTTAGAACTAATTATTAAAAATGAATATGTGAAAATAATGATTTCTAGGTTTAAAATTAAAACTTTTTAACTGATATACGTTCACATCTTTAAATCTTTTATTCTAATAATTGTTACAAATATAATTAATATTATTAAACAATCTAATTTAAAATAAAACTAAACGAATGTATATTTAGAATCTACATTATTAAAATTTGTAATAGTAAACAACAGTTAGATTATGAGTTAAAATTAATTGAAATAACATGGTAATTCAAAAAAAAGTTAATAATTTAGTTACAAAATAAATACTCTCTTTTTCCCGCTTTATCAGATGTATTTCCACCAATTTTTACTAAAACAAATTCTTTCGTATGGTCCGAAAATGATTCATTAATTTGTAGTTCATTTGAGTGAAGTTTTTTATATTCTATCATATCTAACTTAGTACGATTACCTATTTCTGTCTCAAGGTTCATATTTTTTACTATTTCCCTATATTCTTCTTGAATTACACCACTAAAGACCATAGCGCTACTACCACTCCCATATGAACCAAATCCTATCCTCTTGTTCGCTAGATCAATATTCTTCTTGTATTCAAACTCTAACAAACTTCTTAATCCCATGTACATTGATGCAGTATATAGGTTTCCTATTATTGTAGATGCTTCAAGAGAACTTAACATCTTTTGTTCAAAAACTTGTTTAAAGAAATTAGTTTTTATAAAAGCCCGTCTAAAATTCTCATCCGATTTCATAAAATCTTCATCTGCCAATATAGATTCAATTGTTCCTCTAGGATCTTTGGCTACTGGTTCTTCAAATCCAACTTCTTCAATTATTTTATTCCATCTTTTTAGATGTCTCCATTCGTGTCGTAAAAGATAGGCCAATGCTTTTTCACCCATCTTTCTATAAGGAAGATGAACACTAAAATAATCTATTTTATCAGTGATTGACTCATCGGCATTTATTCTGATTAAACCAGTTCTTAAAACTTTTTCTTTATAACTATCAAAAGCTTTTTTGACCTGTATTAAGTACAAATAATTAGAATAACTACCGTTAACAAGAGGAGTTTCCCTTCCAAACGGACGATAGAAATCATATTCATTTTTAATGATGGTAGAAGTAACTTTTGGATCGAAAACAACTAATCTTGGATTTTCTTTCACAAGCATTGCAATTGCACCTGCTCCCTGTGTGTATTCTCCGGCAGAACCCAGATCATACTTTGCTATATCACTTACTATTACAATAGCGGCATGTCCATTATTTTCTTCTGCTCTAATCCAATTAGCATTATCATATAGAGCATATGAACCACTAACACATGCAAATTTGCATTCTATTCCACCAGCATGTTCAAATGAACCTTCTCCATAAATTTGTTCTAGCATCCCAATTACAAAAGAATTCATAGCTTTTGATTCATCAAGAGCTGATTCAGTGGCTACATACATTCTTCCTATATCTCCTGGTTTCAGATCGTTTTTCTGCATTAAATTTAAACACGCATTGGCGGCCATACATGCTGGGTCTTGATTAGTATCAACAATTGCCATTTTCTTCATGCCTATCCCATTTTCTAATTTATGGGGATCAATTCCTCTAGCTTTTGCAAAGTCTTTTGAATCAATATATAATTTAGGAACGTAAATAGCCATATCGTCGATACCAACAGACATATTATGTCCTAATTTACTAGTTGGACATTTAAACGTATACACAATTTGTAGAGAATTTTTGGCTTTATTATCATATTTTAAAAAAAATATATCAAAGATATCTTATTTTTACAGAAAATTAGTTTTAGTAGAATTATGCTAAAAAAAGCGCATAATATTATAAAAATTATCACGTTCTGCTACTTCAAATCCAATCTGCCGAATGGATTCAATTATCTTAGTTGAAGTTAGCTCAGTTGAACGTGCTCCTGTAGCACTAACAACTTCTTCACCAATTAACGTTCCACCAAAATCATCAGCCCCAAATAATAACGCCAATTGTGCCATTCCTATTCCATTTGTCAACCATGAAGATTGAATATGAGGAATTGAATCATTGAATATGATTCTAGAGATTGCTATCATCTTTAATAACTTCAATCCTCCCGACGAATATCTAGCCAATCCTTCTAATTGCATTTGAGTTTTATTAGGTTCAAATCCCCATGGAATAAACGCGATAAATCCATGTGTTTTCTCTTGTAATTCGCGAATTTTTATAAAATGTTGTACAATATCGTTATCACTCTCTACTGATCCATACATCATAGTTGCCGAGGAACTAATTCCAAGATCATGTGCTTCATTCATTATTCTAATCCAATCATTACTTTTGATTTTAAGTGGACTTATTTTAGATTTAACTTCATCGATTAGAATCTCTGCTCCTGCACCTGGAAGTGAATCTAAGCCTGCCATCTTTAATCTTGATAATACTTCTTTTGTACTACTTCGCTCAACTTTTGATATCATATCTATTTCTGAGGCAGAAAGACCATGAATTGAGAGTAATGGAAAAGATTTTTTAATTTCTTTGAAAACTTCTTCATAATATTCTATAGATAATTTTGGATTATGCCCCCCTTGAAAAAGAATTTGAGTGGTTCCAAACATTTGTTTTGAAATGGAAATTCTCTTTATTATCTCTGATTTAGTTCGAGTGTATGATTCTGCATGTCCTGGAGGTCGATAGAAGGCACAAAATTTGCAATAAGTTATACATACATTTGTATAATTTAGAATAATATTATTTATGAAAGTAGCTGTTTTACCAAAGAGATTTTGTCTTAATATGTTAGCTACTAGCCCAATTGCATAAATATCATCAGAAGATAATAATTCCTTACAATCTTTAGAATTAAGTTTTTTACCTCCCAAAACGTCATTTAAAATATCTCTTATTTCTGAATTAGAGACAAAGGAAGATAAGATGTTCTGCAATTATCATTTTTATTTGATTCATTCTATTTATTCGTTACAAGGATTTGAATAATTTGAAAGAAGATATATATCAATAAATAATATGATTAAATCTAATCAGACTTGTATGATAGATTATATACTAAGCGAACCCCAATATTAGAAAAGGTTTTAGCTGGCGAACAATTATCTCATGAAGAAGGCATCCAGTTATTTGAAGAGGATTTTTTCATATTGGGTTCATCTGCTGATTATATCCGAAATGTAAAAAAAGGTAACATAGTTAGCTTTGTATCCTCCTATTATCTAAACTATACTAATGTTTGTGCTGCTAGTTGTCCTTTATGCGCTTTCTATAGAAAAGGAAATGAGGATGATGCGTATACTCTCACTACGCAACAGATTGTTTCCCGTGCTAAATTTGCAATTGAACAAATGGGAGTAACCGAATTACATATAGTAGGAGGATTTCATCCAAAACTTGAACTTGATTATTATGAAAAAATGATAAAGAGTATTAAAAAAGAATTTCCTAATGTTAAAATTAAAGCATTAACCCCTGCTGAAATATTTTTCATATCGAAATTAACGAGAAACTCCATTAAAGAAATTTTAGGTAGATTAAAAAATGCTGGCCTAGATGCGCTTCCAGGAGGTGGAGCAGAAATCTTTAGCCCTGAAATTAGAAATAAAATCACAAGGGGAAAATGTTCTGGTGATGAGTGGTTAAATACTGCTAGACAAGCTCATGAAATAGGATTAAAAACTAATTCAACTATGCTCTTTGGTCATATTGAAAAACCAGAACATATCGTTGATCATATTATAAAGATACGAGACCTACATAAAAGAACTAAAGGATTTAATACATTCATCCCGTTGAAATTCAGCTTAGATAATACTGAATTAGAAAAGATAGGAGAGATCAGAAGAGAGAGCTCATCAATATATGATCTTAGAGTTATTGCAATATCTAGATTATTATTAGCAAATGTTTTAGATAATATTTCAGTTTATTGGGTAGCGTTAGGAAAGAAAATCGGTCAAGTTGCATTGTCATATGGTGGAAATGACTTTGTTGGTACTGCATTTTCAGAAGAAATTTTTCGAGCTGCAGGAAAAAATAGTGGTACTTCCATTGAAGAATTAGCATATTTAGCGAGGGAAATAAATAGACAGCCAGCACAAAGAGATACATTTTTTAACATTCTAAAAAAATATTAATTAAAATAAAAATGTGATGTGAACTTTTTAATTAATATGATTTAAGCAAAATTAATTGGAAATGGGGATAACAAATGTTTTTCTGTAGCTAATTTGAATATTTTTGTAATAGCTTTTTTTCCGGTTTCTCCCATATCGATCGTTATATCATTTACATACATTTTAACAAATTTTAAAATTATATTTTGTGTTTGCCCTCTTGCATACTTCATTGCATAATTTAGAGCTTCTTCTAGATTATTGAGGCCGTAAATGATAGAATTTTTGAAGATAGTATCAAAATCTTGTATTTGTTTTAATGTTAAAGTTTTACTACTAGCTACATTTATGCCCAATGGAACTGGTAATCCATTGGTTATAGTATGCCACCATACACCTAAGTCAGTAATTTTATAAAGTTTTAATTGGTCATATGCAATTTGGAGTTCATGTATTACAACACCCGCATCAACTTCATTATTAACTATTGCATCGGGAATTAAATGAAATGGCATCTCTTTTATTTTTGGACTTGTTAAAAAAAGCGACAATAGAAGGTGTGCAGATGTCATTTTTCCTGGAATGGCTATTGTCTTTGTAGATAAGTCTGCTGGCATAATTTTTTTTTTTGAGAGTATAGCAGGACCGTAATTAATACCAAAACTTCCTCCACCTCTTAAAATAAAATAATCTTTCAAGAATGCATAAGCATGAACAGAAATTGCAGTAACATCTAGCTCGTGATTTATCGCACGATTATTAAGTTTTTCTATATCCTCAATAATGTGAGCAATACGAAATTCATTTGAGTTGACTTTTCCACTTGCTAATCCATAAAACATAAAAGCATCGTCTGAATCTGGAGTATGACCTAAAGTAATATCAATCATATTTGATTACTACAATCTTCAATCTCAGTTTTTTCTCAATAAATACTTTAATATTCAAAACGTTGCTCTTTAAAATTTATTTATTAGATAAACTATATTTTAATTATTGAATAATAATAATTTTATATATCAACAACTAAAATGGATAGCGGTATATTTTGTTATTAGTTTTATTATTTCGTTAATAGTACCATTTCCGTACTCTTTAATTGTCATTGTTTTCGTGATTTTGATTATAAGTTTTTATGTTAGAAGAAGGCAGATGGCAAAATTCAGAGTAGAAAATTTTTCAATGTTCAATTCCAATAAAGTAAATTATTTTTGTATGGTCTGTGGTATGAAACACAATAATATGATGTGTCCAAAATGTGGTTCAAAGATGAAAAGAATAGGATAGTAAGAATTACAGAAATACAATAATCACAAACAATATCATGAAAGTTTTATCTATAAGTAATTTCCATTAAATATACCAGTATTATGATATAGTAACACATTACTTAATCCTAATATAATTTGAAATTTATGAGTATTAGTACTATAATTGCTTAGAAAAAAAATATACCTTTCATTCTTAGTAAGCTTATTACTATTAGTTGGTGTTAATTTTTCTACATATGATAATTTAGTGTATGGCAAAGATGATGGGGGAAGCAGTGACAAAGAAAAAGCTAAGGATGATGATGATGGGGGAAGCAGTGACAAAGAAAAAGCTAAGGATGATGATGATGGGGGAAGCAGTGACAAAGAAAAAGCTAAGGATGATGATGATGGGGGAAGCAGTGACAAAGAAAAAGCTAAGGATGATGATG
>JBHIVA010000069.1:0-9815 GCA_042138015.1 Nitrososphaeraceae archaeon
ATATTATTTGCAGTTTGTTGAGTTTCTTCCTGTGAATATGCAGTAGAAATTTGTGTTATAGCAAGAATCAATGCAACGAATAGAAAACTAAACAAAGAATTTCTGAACAATTCATAAAAATTATTCATATTTATTTGATAAGTAATAAAAAAATTGTATATAAATGCTAGTTCTTTTCGATATAGATAATTACCTACTTTTTTTCAATAATGCCTACTCAAAGACCCGCTCTCTCCAAAGTTCTCCCATGAGTCTATCCTATTATGATTCGTAATCAAGATTGGGTAGAAAATTCCCTCGTTTTGGATAGCAACTGTATTGTAAAAACAGAGGGGGAAATCCTATAGATCCAATCTAAAAAAGCGTAATAGAAAAACATTCAGTCAGATGTTTTCAATTCCAGCATTATATAATGTTGCTTGTACTTTGGCTGTAAAACCAATAAGAATACAAGCCATTTTCATGTCAATAATTCTTTACAATTATACCAGATTAATGAGATGATAGAGTATAACAATAATTTGTGATAACTTGAATATAGAAAACATTGAATACAGAAATGAAGAAGATGAAGATGTTAAGCCTTATATCAATCCTATAAATATCAAATGGGAATGGCTTGATTCACCAGATGAATATATTTCTATTGCATCACTACTTAGATCTATGTTGAATGAAAAACTTCGATGGTTATCTTATCGAGGTTTGCTAAAAAAGAAAAATATTGACTATGTGTTTAAAAAAGATTTGATTGAACTAGGAAATATATTAAAACAAAATTTAAAATATTCAAATCCACAAAATCAAGGATCTGTATTTTACGCACTAATGACTCAATCAGCAGCATTGTCATTAATGTATTGTATAGAATTGATTGAAAGTCAAGGATCTTTTTCTTTAACCACATTTATGAAGAGAATGGAAGATAGCGAAGGTAAAACTCATTCTATGCTATTAAAAGACTCACGAATGATAGAAATTAAAAATAGATTACCAAAAAATAATAGTATTGTTCATCCTAAAATCAAATATATTGTAGATTTACTAAAGAAATATAATGATAATAATAACTCACTTTCAAACACAAAATCAAAAGTATTAATTTTTACCCATTATAGAGATACTGCAAAATATCTTGTAGATACACTGGAAAAAAATGGAATTATCTCATTTCATTTTATAGGACAAACCAATAGGAAAGACGATATTAGAATGAAACAAGAGGAACAATCTAAAATATTGAATTCATTTAGGAAAGGAGAGTTTAATGTATTAATTGCTACATCCATAGCTGAAGAAGGATTAGATATTCCCCAAGTCGATTTAGTAATATTTTATGAACCAATTGCTAGTGAAATTAGATATATTCAACGTAAGGGCAGAACAGGAAGAAAATCTATGGGGTCGGTAATTATTTTAGCTGCAAAAGATACTGTTGATGCTCGAATTAGATATGCTAACAAAAGAAGGATTGAAAATATGAAAAGATTATTGAATAATATAAAAACTAAATTAGAATCTAGAGATAGATATTTACCAAAACCTGATCCTTATACTGAAGATGAGCTAAATAATTTATATAAACTCATTGAAAAACAGAAAAAAACTGATTCTGAGACTTTTTATAACGAATTTGAAAATTTTTCATCATCAAAATATTTACAAAAATATGACAACAAAAAAAGTACAATAATTAAAAAGAAAAAAGAAATACAGTATAATAAGCTTGATGATGATTCTAAAGTTTTAAAGAAAAGGATAGATAAAATAAGTCGATTTATTTATAACGAATTATTCAAGATATACACTTCACAATCAATACAACATAAATCATTATTATTAGATAAATCTTATTTTTATGATTATATTAATAATGCTGATCAAGATATAATTAATAAAGCCTTAACTCATCTTGAAAATCAAAGATTAATTAAGATCAATAATAATGAGGGCACAATTGATTTATATTCTAAAAATATAACAGAAATTAATTTCTCTAATAACAAATTTAAAAATAATAATGACAATATAAATTTGCAAAGTAAAAAAAGAATATTGGTTGTTATTATATTTCTGTAGAAAAAGTTATCTCGGGTAAAGCAATAGTTTTAGTAGATGGTAAATGGCATGCTACATTGAATTATTATGATTATGACGGTCCAAGAAGTCTTTTAAAACGAGGATCTGAATTTAAAGCTACTTCTGAACTATATCATGATACAAATGGTATATTTTGTGTCAGAATTAAAGATACGATATTGATATAAAATTCCATCTAGTTATATTTTTATTTCTAATAAACTAAATTGTTTAAAATCATACAGAATTAAATTAGAATTCTTGTTTGATTGTTAACGATAACATGGTCATTTAGAAAACAAAAACCTTCCCAATTTGAAACATCATTCTCCGCAGATAAAGGTAAAAAATTACATTATGGAATACATCTGCTAATCTGATATTACAAATAATAATAATTATAAAACTTGAATATTATCATTTATTCATGCGACATTTACATATGTACGCAAGTAAAAAAGATTGTACTATCAGCACAAATAAGATGGATGATAAATATTCCTTTCTTGATGTAATTTACAGAAAAAAAAGTATTGTTCTCTCTCTGGCTGAAATATTTTTATCGTTGGATGCTGATTGTCATACTAAAATGTTACATGATGAAAGTAAATTTACCCTAGAAGGAGCGACATAAACTAATTTTCATCAGGGATTAGATTGAAAAAAAAGATTTCTTCCCACATATAAAATAGTTCTTACATATGACATTGTCACTTCAAAATATAAAATCTTAGTTTAAAGATTTTCGTTATCGGTTTCAGATATTTCATGATTTCGTTGGTTAGACTTTCTTCTGTTAATATTAGTATGGTTATTTAACTGGTGAAAATAAAATCCTAGCAATATCTACGTATAGACTTCACTATTATTAGGATCTAATTCAGATTTATATATAGACATTAATTTCTCATAAATTAGTTCATTTTTAGAGATCTGTAGACATATACATATTTCCCAATATTTAATACTAATAAGAAGGAAGCTGTTGTAAAAAATCTTATTTCTCTTATCTGAGTATAATTTAGAATGATCGGTTCACCTATTTTATCAAATCTTATATTTTCTTTTGTACGAATTAGTTTCGGATCGTCAGGAAGCCATGTTATATTACCAATAGTTTTCATGAAAATATAATACGGTCTATGAAGTATTTGATGTCGGTATTCTATTAGTGTATCGTACCAATTTTCGGAAGGTGTTTTTTTCGAATTAAAATGCCTTCTAATTTCTTATATCTCCGAAAGATTATTATCCACGTCTTGTCAAGAATTTAAGTCAAATTGGAATAATAAAAGTTATTCTCTTGTTAGGTAGGACGCATGATGGTAACATTACGAATTCATCCAAATATCTCTGCAATATTTCAGATATTAGTACAGATAATTACAACAAGTATAAAAAGATGAATTTTAGTTGCTGTTATGGTTGTAACATCTCCATATTTTGGAATCCTTTAAAAGGTGAGTACTGAAAGTTAAATATGAAGAAGAAGTATAAATGTCAATATATGGAAAAGAAACAACTAAACAGTTAATCAGAACTAGAATATACTTTACCTCAACAGCCTGTATGAGATAAACTCATGCAATTGTGAATCAGACATATTCTTTTTGGCATGTGCAAAAGTTTTTGAATCTGCTCCTATAGTGTATCTGAACAATGAATCTGATGAATCTAAAGCATTATTAATTGCTTCAAGTATCACATCAGCAACTTCTCTAGGTAGAGGAGCATTCTTCATGGCAGGATAATAATGAGATAAAAATGTATCTATAGTATTGGAATAATATGAAGAATGATTTTTCTTGATATCATTGCCATTGTCAGAAAAATTAATTAATGATTCTTCTTCTTTTGTTAAATTTTGATATAATTTGTTATAATGAATTTTATTTGGAAATTTAATATTTAATACGAAATTAGTATTGATGACTCCTGGTTCGATTAGTATTACTTTAATGCCATAGGGTTTAAGTTCATAAGATATAGATTCACTTAATCCCTCTAATGCAAATTTCGAGGCTACATATAAACTAGTTGCAGGAATACCAATGAAACCAGACATTGAACTAATATTTATTATTATTCCATTCTTTTGCTCTCTCATATATGGTAGAACTTGTTTAATTGTTCTTACTATACCAAAGAAATTTGTCTCAAATTGTTTCTGTGCTTCTCCCATTGATATATCTTCTAATGCACCAAACAATCCATATCCGGCATTATTTACCAAAATATCGATTCTTTTCTTTTCATTAATTATTTTAGCAATTGTATTTTTTACTGAATCATCATTATCTACATCCAAAAATAAAACTTCTAAAGGAAGATTCTCTTTGTTTGCAATATCTTCAATTAGGTCGCTATTATTCATATTACGCATTGTAGCATACGTATAAAACCCATTTCTTGCTAGTAATATTGAAGTTTCATATCCTATACCTGTTGAACTACCTGTCACTACCGCAATATTTTGTTCTTTTTCCATTATAGTATATTAGGCAATTAAAAAAATAGAAAATATATTTCTATAGTTGAATAGGGAAAATCATAAATTATCGAATTGATTACAATTAACAAAATATAATATGAATAGAATAATTTTTTCTACTATCTCTTTTGTTTTACCAATAACAGTCATCTTTTTAGTATTATCATTCTCGTTCATTTTCAATAGCTATAGTATTGTAAAAAATAATTTAGAAGAGAAATTTAATAATAAATCCTCCTTCTTTTCTTCATCTCTTCAGTATTCTCTTCCTTATAATTTTAGTAAGAATACAATTCAAGATAAAGTAAATATTGTCCAATTATTATCTGATTATGTAGAAAGTAAAATTCAAAGTGCACAAACAATTCTACTAATTAGTAGTCAAGAGGAATCAGTCAGAAATAATTCATCAGCTAATCTAATAAGCGAAGAATTCATGGGAATACCCGAAAATGCAGATATTCCAAAAAGAGAAATAGCAAAAAGAATTTTAGAACTAGACGAAGATTTTGGTAGTATTTATTTTACTACTCCAAAAGGAAATATTTATCTTGGAGAACCATTTATTCAACAAAGGCAATTAGAACGATTAAATTATGCAGATAGAGAATGGTATAAAGGGATAAATGACATTATTAACAATAATACAGAACATAATTTAACAACAATACTAACAAATATCTATACGAGTGGGATTTTTATTTCTGCATCAATTCATACTCCAGCTATATCAATAGTAACTCCTGTATATAAAAAATATGATACTAATAATAAAGAATTGTTGGGTTATTGGGTAGCAATACTAAATCTTCATGATATAACAAAAAGAGTAAAAAGTCTTAATCTTACAGATAATGAGCGTCTTGTAATTTTTGATCAAAACGGGACAATAGTAACAGATTCCGAAACTCCCTATGAAAATAGTACTAAAATAGAAAATTTTGAATATGTGAGTAAAGTAAGTAATGTATTGGAGGGAGAAGTAGGTATAAAGGTTGAAAATAATGATACCGATTTACCTACATTATTTATATATTATCCTATAAATATTGGTTCACATTATTGGGGAATTGTTTATATGATAAATTATTAGATCTTATTTTAACTTTTTAATAAATTTAATTATATATCTTAATCAATCACTCCATCAATAAATTAACCATTACCATTTTTATTAATATATTATTTCTTTAAAAAGATCATATCACCATTACTTTTTAAAGAGAAAATATATTTTATCTAATAGTAAAAATTTGATTTACATTTGTCGCGCTCAATCCTGAATCTGGTCCTCCTCCTATCACATGTATTTTACCATCAAACGATGAAACTCCAAGTCCATGTCTAGCTGTGGGCATAGGTTTTTCTATATTCCAAGTGTTATTTTTCACATTGAAGCCTTCGTTATTGTTAAAAGTGCTGGTAAGATTTTTTCCTCCAAAAACATAAATAGTATCATTTACGGATACTGCACCAATTCCACTTCTTTTTGAAGGCATCGATTCAAGTGTTATCCATTGATTTTGTTGTGGATCAAATCTTTCAGTAATATTTGTATTGACAATAGGATACAGACCAACTCTTCTTTCACCTATTACGTAACGATATTAAAACAGAGAGTTAACTTACTAGTTATTAATGCAAATCAATACACAGAAAAATTATTGGACTGTCCATTGCCATATGTTGCGTTGAGATGCCTCTCCTCCTACTATACTTATATAGAGACCCACTGAATCTTTCAAGAAACTAAGAGAACCTTTGGAATTTGTATCAAAATAGATAAAACCTTGATAAATTATACTTCCATTTCTAGTTACCTTACCAATATCTACTGCATTCCATGTCACGATCTGACGATCGGATGATGTTATTATACCTTTACCTTTTCCAATGATTTTATTTGGATGAAGAGATTCAAGAAAAGTTCCTTGATTTAATATCGTAATATTTCCATTTATCAAAGCATTTTCAAAAAATGATACTTCACTCTGTGATATTCCTTCTACATTCAAAATTCTTGTTGAAGTAACAGTCCCATTTATTGATTGGTAAAATGGATCTCCTGTGAAAATGACCATACCATTCTCAAATTTCGCGTTTTCTGTATCAATGAGATTCTTTGGAGCTTCTTTTATTTCGTTTGGAGTACTGAAGGTTAAATATTTTTGTAAAAATACTTTTTTTTCTTCTGGGGAAGAAAAATTTAATGATAATGCATATTTACTACTATTTTTTATACTCTGTTCCTCTGCTAATAAAGAATGAATATCTAAAAAATTAAAAATTACTAAAATAATTAATAACAAGCTAAGAGAGTACAAATTTGTCCTTATGGCACCACTAAAGGTACATAAATTCATTGTAATATCAAACATGTGTTGATATATAACCGTAGAGGTTATTATTTGATATAAACCGAAAAATTTAAAATTTAAACATTTGGTAAACTTTCTCTACAAACTTATAATAATGTATTTTATTTTAAAGTCATGAAATATGCCAATCCAAAAGTTTTAGTCGATACCCAAGGGTAGAAGATCATATCAACGATAATAGTGTTAGGATTGCTGAAGTTGACTATGATCCAAAAACAAATTATCATTTAGGTCATATACCTAGTGCAGTATTATTTGATTGGAAAAAAGATATCAATGATCCAGTTGCAAGAAATATAATTTCAAGAGATGATTGTACAACACTATTACAAAAAGGTGGAATAAACGATGATACTACTCTCATTTTGTATGGTGATTTTAATAATTGGTTTGCTGCCTTTGCTTTCTGGGTTTTTAAATATTATGGATATAAGGATATCAGACTGATGAATGGCGGAAGAAAAAAGTGGCTTGAGGAAGACAGGCCAATTTCTAAAGATGTGTCCAATTTCTCGAAGGGTAATGGTAACTTTGAGGCTGCTGAACCTGATGAAAGTATTAGAGTTTATTTAGATGATGTAAGAGACAAAGTAAATTCACAACAAGGTACATTAGTTGATGTAAGAAGTCCGGCTGAGTTTACTGGACAAATAACAGCTCCTCCAGAATATCCTACAGAACATGCGCAGAGAGGAGGACATATTCCTAGCGCACAAAATATTCCCTGAGGTCAAGCAGTTAATGAAGATGGTACTTTTTTTTTAAATCACTGGAAGATTTGAAAAAGCTATATGAACCAAAAGGAATAACTCCAGACAAAGAAGTCATCTCATATTGTAGAATAGGAGAACGTTCTTCCCACACATGGTTTGTATTGAAATATCTTCTTGGATATCCCAATGTTAAAAACTATGAGGGATCATGTACAGAGTGGGGAAATATGATTAAGAATCCGATTTAAAAATAGGATATTTCTAAACTCCAATCTAAAAATGATATAAATAATATTATCTATTATGGCGTCTCTACTAAGCATTTTCCTCTAGTATTAAGTTTGTTTTATTAAAAGATATTTGTGACCATATACAATAACCAATTCTCGGGTACTGTGGGATTTATAATGATATAACCCTATTTTTTGAATCTGTATTGCTAAATTTTTAAAAAATTTGGGCATATAATAAACGATAAAGATAAATAAAAAAAAATTGTTTCTAATAGCAGTTAACAAGAATTATTTCTATATTGATTACAATAGCGAAACTATTGCGAGTTTAAAGAACAAAATAAAGAGCCCATTTGATTGCGTCTGCTTTGTTATGACTTACCAAAAAACCCAGGAAAATAATTAATGAGTTTAGCCGACTAAGTTAAGATATTTCCTATATCGTTATTAGGAATTAAAGAACAAATGTTAAAAAACAAGCTTTTATCGTTGACATTTTAGGTAAATTTGGGACATTAGAAAGAAGTCAAAAGAAAGATATTGCAAAGAAACTAATTGATATAACAATGTAGATTCCAAAATAATTAATTTAATTAACAGATAGATCAGAAAATAAAAAAAAGTGGATTAAGGTGGTGGTGACAATGGATTGTTCAGGCATGTTACGAATGCTTGTAGGGAAGGACCACTACCTGTAACAGTCGCTGTTACTGTCCAGCCTTCTCCTGCTGATTTATGATTTGAAATTGCTGCAGGATTTCCTGTTACTGTATACCCGCCTCCAGTTGCAACATCGCCCGCATCACAATTAGCGGTTGAAGTGAACGGAGTGGCTGAATCAAGATTACCCGCATTTTCATATGTAGAGGCTGTGACTGTGCCTCCTGCTTCTACATCACAGGCTCCTTCAGCATCTGCATCTACAACCCAAACACCTTCCAAGTCAGTTCCTTCTGGACACTGTTCTGCCGGTGTTGCTGCATCACACAATTCCTCATCTGTTACGATTGCACCTGCACCCAAGTTAGAACCTTCGCCACATGTAAACAATGGGATTTGAGGTGGTTGTGGTCCAGCATTAGCTCTTGTCTGCTCGTTACCATTAGCATTTACACATACATTTACTAGATTTCTGTCAAAGTTTATCCTATCTACAAGTCCGGTACCAGTCTCTGTATTTGCTGCTCCTGGACCCCCTTCATTTGCTGCTTCTATGTCAGTATTATCTTGAGGTATCCCGTTAACATCTACCCCATTTACATTGACGTTACTATTTCCACAATTTATTTTCTGAATATTTAGGTGAGAGACCTTTGGTTCTTTTTGATCATAACTATAGCTATTGTCGGATTGGTAATGGTTATCGTCGTATGTTTCCGCTTGTGCATTCCATATCATTGATGGACTTAAAGTCAAAAGTCCTGCGGCTACTATCAACGTGATAAAAGCCGGAACTATCGTGATATTGGTCATTACTTGTCAAATACCAATTTAATATATCTATGGTTAGAAGGAACATTATCTGTCTTTGTAATATTTCAAGATTCTTTTTTATTAACGATAAGAATGATAGCAATTGATCTACAAGTACAACAAGAAAATATTTATCCTACTTTTGTACTGCACGAGTTAGTATTATTAATATTGTTGGTGTAATATATAAATTAATTCAGTAATAAAAAAAAGAAAATTCTGAATGTCTTGTATTTTATATGAAGTGTACTCCAGTTTTAAGTTTTTTAGTGTGGATTTTCATGCGGTTATGTAGAACGAATAATGCTAGCATTATGAATTTTAAAACCTATGATAATAATTTTATAGGTTATAAAAATATAAAAATATTTTAAAGTATTGAATGTAAAATTTATCTTTATTTGAATACAGATTAAATCTTAGATATTGAATTTATTAAATCATGTTA
>JBHIVA010000070.1:0-9727 GCA_042138015.1 Nitrososphaeraceae archaeon
CAATTTAGATCTACTGGTATAATATTCTGATCCACATGTTATTTTGAATCCTGTTGCATCAACTCCAGTAAATATGTGTCTTGTACCTGTAAAGAGGATAAATGAAGAGATTATTCTTTCACGCATAGTGATGTTGATTCTATCAGTAAATTTCTGTAGGGTTGTATAATGCGGTATCTTGGATAGTTGTAGAAATAATCTCAAATAGTATGCTTCAACAAGCCAGTCTGTAAACATTCGATAACTCTTACCTTCATACTGTCTTATTGTTACAAGTACTAGGTATTGCCATACTGTATAGATATGATTACTCTTTCTATGTAAGTACAATGGAACACGACAATGTTTGATAATGCGAAATAACTGATCTGCTAATAACATATTTTGATTGTTTGTTCAATATTGAATTATAGAATATCGGTTAGCTATGATGGTTTCTACAAAGCCTAATAAATCATAAAAAATTCGATTAATCTTATGACTGTGAAAGGGATAATAAAAATATTTTATGAGAAAAAGTCAAGGTAATTTTAATTAATTTTTCTAAAGTATTTTTAAAAAAATAAAGTTGAGATAAAGTAGTTTAGAGATAATATTAGTTTATTATTATTCTCATTGTTGGAAAAGTACACAATCCTTAAATTACTATTGAATATTTCTAATTAAAAAAGTTTAATTGGATGGACAAAGACCTCTTAAGTTTATTTATTAGTTATTGTATTTATACATATGGTGGATCTGATTTTTGGACGTGGAATAACAGACATAATAAGAGAGATGCCTTTTTATATTCATTTTATAAAAAATATAATCGGAATCAAGGTATTTCGTTTAAAACCTGCTATATACGGTTCTGTGGATGTCAATAATGTCTGTAATTTACATTGTTCTCATTGCTATTGGTGGCTTAATAGGCGAGAGGAAAATGATTTAACTATTAATGAGTGGAAGGATATTATTAACAACAAATTTAAAAAACAGAATATATTTGTAGTCACTTTAGTCGGTGGAGAACCTCTCTTAAGACCAGAACTAATAAAACTATTCTGTGACGAGATGCCAAAGAGAGTATGTGTAGTGACCAATGGTACTTTTCCTCTAAAAAGATTTGAAAATCTTTATTTTTACTGGATTTCTCTTGATGGAACTGAAAAGATTCACGATAGTATTCGAGGAAAAGGATCTTATGATAAGACAAGAGCCAATATAATAGATTACATAGAAACTCAACCAGATCGTAATGGGAAGCCTGCATGGAAGGATATATGGATTACAATGACGATAAATTCTCTTAATTATTCATCAGTTAATGATCTTGTTAAAGAATGGAAGGATAGAGTAAACAAAATAGGATTTCAATTTCATACTCCGTTTATAAAAGATGATCCTCTTTGGATGCCCTTCGGTGATAAACGTGATGAGGTGGTTAATGAAATCATCTCTTTGAAAAAATTGTTCCCGAATTCAATAGTTAACTCTGAAAAACAAATAACTTTAATGAAAGGTAATTGGGGTGGGATTGGAACTACGCCTGTCCAATGCCCCTCATGGTCTATTCTTTCATTAGATCATATGGGAAGAGTGAAACAACCATGTTGCATAGGAAGCTCAGATAATAAAGGATTAAAACCAATTTGCGAACAATGCGGCTTAGGATGTTATTCTGTTCTAGTTGCACAAGGAATTAAAGGGAATTAAATCTTAAAATGATTCTTAAAACAGACAAATATGGTATAAATTATAATAAAATAATATATTTATATTTAGAGATCAATTGTTTCAACGAATGAGATGATTGGACCAAAAATTCAGATTCAAAAAATATTCCGTTACTTTAGAACTAGATTTTTATTTTACTAATTCTCAATACCAAATGGTAGATAGTATAAATCGTTATTACTCACCTATCTGTAATATATAAGGACCAATTTTATTATCTATTAACGTGATTTCTCATAGAAAATTAGTATTAAAAAATAATTTCATGATATAATTCACATTTATCACTATTTAATTTATTTTTCCAGTATCATAATGAAGCCTTGTACTTGATTCCTCATTCTTACTAGCGATTATAACTTTACCTTATCTATTAGTTAGATTATCAGATAAATATGTTTCTATATAAACGAGTTTATTTAACAACTATAGTTTGATTTATAACCCTTATTCAATAATTGATACTCCGATGTTGATCTTGTCTGTGATATCAATGACTCTCTTTGTAACCTTCCCATCGTTATCAAAATCAATAGCTCAATAACAGCATCTATATTAATCCTAGAATTAGAGCCTGCGTAGGTTAATGGTATTAATAGAATGTTAGAATATTATTAAATCATACTATGATTAACATCATAAAAATCAGAGAAAATAATTATTGGTAATATTATCAACATCTTATTATAATTGCGCATTATTAAATTTAGACTGGAAATAGCCAAAACATGAGGAATGTATATTGATTACTATAATTCTGATTTCTTCCAAAGATCAGATTAGATTGAAATTTTAATTATTATCTAATTTGTTAATATTTGTTAAATCAAAAAAATAAAATTTAAACAGTACCACCCAAACCGTTATCAGTTGGATTAGGTTCAGGTTCTTCGGGTTTTGGTTCTGGATTTGGTGTTGGATCGGGATCTACAACTTCTAAGTTGATTATATATTGATTTTCCATCTATAACTAATAGACAACATGTTATATATCACTTGACGATCATCACGATCTAATCTCAATTTTTCTATATAACCTTTAAATTTGCTTTAACTAGTAAAAAAGATTCAAGATAATATATTATTAATTATTAGAATGGTATTATCGTTTAATCTTTAAGTTAAAACATTTGTATAAATATTTATTTAAATTCAAATTAGAAGAATGAATAAAAACTACTCATATCAAATAGTTTAAAAAAATATCAACTCACCTCATCTATATATGATAAAAATAGATCAATAGAGTTTGAACATTACTCTAGATGACTAGCATTTATTTTTATACATGTTGTACTATGATTTAGCAACTCTTTCACTATAAACTAATATAATATTTTTTTACACATCTATGTTTATGGATAAAAAAAAATATCTTAATTTTACTTTTAAAAAGGGATTTGTTTTAATCGGAGTTTTACAAGTTTGTTCACTCTTTTCTGTTATTTTTGCTGAGGAAGGTAAAACGGAAAATAATAAAACAGTTTATCAGGTTCTATCAAATCCTAAAATCATTAATAACGAAAATTTAAAAATAAGTTTTTTAACTGATGGTCTATTTAGTGACGCAGGTTGGGGCGCCTTTGGTTATAATGCAGCGAGAGAAGTAGAAAAGAAATATGGATATCAAATTGATTTTAAGGAAAATGTGAAAATAAAAGATATCGAGAGTACACTGAAAAAATATGCCAAGGATGGATATGATCTCATTATATCTCACGGGTTTGAATGGGGAAAACCAACGCTTGATGTAGCAAAAAATTTTCCTCAAACAAACTTTATAGTTTTTACAGGATTGGTAAATGCGACTAATGTTGCTTCTATCTTTCCTATGCAGCAGGAAGGCTCTTACCTCTTAGGAGCACTAGCAGCTATGATGTCCAAAACAGGTGTAATAGGTTTTATTGGAGGAGAAGAATATCCGAATTTGATAAATATTTTAGAAGGTTACAAGTTAGGAGCCTTAAGTATAAATCCTGACATCCGGATCCTTTCAACATTTTTGAATGAATGGGATATACCTTATAAAGGAAAAAAGGGTGCATTAGATCAAATTAACAGGAATGCTGATTTTATTCTACAAGTAGCGGATACATCTGGACATGGTGTCATCGAAGCAGGAAAGGAACATAAAATCTTTGTTTTTGGTTCTATTTCTGATCAGCACAAGCTTGCGCCTAATACAATACTCACATCGCTTGTATTGGATGTAGAAAAAACCTTTGATCAAATTATTAGAAATATTCAAAATCAAAATTTCAGTGGACAAATATTCAAACCAGGATTAGAATTCTACAAAGGGTCCTCGGGAGATGGTATAGTGTATTTAGCACCTTTTTATAGTTTAGAAAATAATATTCCAGAGAAAGTGAAAATAAAACTTGACAAGCTTAAAAATGACATAATCAACGGAAATCTTATTGTTCCTGAAAGGTATGAGAAAGAAGACCATTCTAACAAAATTATTAAGAAAAATAACAAAAACCCATAGATGATTTATCTTTATCTGAGGTGAAAAAGAAAATAGTAAAAATAGTAGATTTATTTTCTGGAGAGCGAAAAAATAATTGGGTTACTTTAATAATACTAGTAATAATAATTTCAGCCTTCGGTCTATTGTTATATCAAGAATACAAAAATGAACAGACCATTAAAATTAATATATTTAATCAATATAAAACTCGTCAAATAGAAACAACAGAGGCAATTGCTGAACAGATTGGTTCGGATCTCACATTACTTTCGTCTATACTACAAGGAATAGCCGATTCAACTCATTTACACCATGGCAAATTATATGGAGAAAAAATTGAAGAGTTCATGGAAAAAAAATTTACGGAAATAAATAACATTACCAAAGTTGATGGACTCTTTATAGCTGATGAAAATAATATAATAACTTCTAATATAGTATCTGAAGGACAACGAAGTTTTGTCAATATAGATATTTCATTTAGGGATTATGTGGAAAAGACTCGAAATACGTCTCAACCTTTTTTTTCAAATGGATTTCAAGGAATAGATAATATTTTCAGGATAGCTATCACTGTTCCAATAATGAATACTGAAAATGGAAAATATATGGGATTAATAGGATTGCAAATACCTATTCAAACTTTTTTTGCACACTATGGAAATATTACCAATGTTAATTCACAGTTTTTGGTAGCTTATGACAGTAAATGGAATTATATTGCTACTCCTAGAACACAGTTTCTTGGAGAAAATTTCTTTTCTGAAAAAGTCCAAGATTTTTTTAATGTTACTTTTACGCAGAACGAATATTACCGTAACATATTTTCTGGAAAATTATTAGGGGGATCCGCTGTATATGATTTTGGGAGTGGAGAGCGATTAAATACAGGATATCCTATCTTTTTGAACGATGTAACTCGATATTTTATATTCATCATAACTCCAACCGACTCCATCTATTCTCATATTGACAAGGTACTTGGTACGGAAAGACTAAAATTCATTTCAATAATTATTGGATTTACTTTTGCCGTACTAGTTTTGATAGTTTTTCTCATAAAGTGGAATAGTATTTTGAGAAGCCAAGTAAGAAAAAAAACAAAGGAGTTACTTGAATCTAACAAACAACTATCATTATCTAATAAGGAAATTGTAAAAGCCAATAAAGAACTAAAAGATCGTGCTAAAATGCAGAAAGAATTTGTAGATATTGCTGCTCATGAATTACGTACACCAATCCAATCGATTGTAGGATACATCCAGATGATAAAAGAATTTCCAGATAAATCAAAAGAATATCTTGAGTCCCTAGAAAGAAATTCTTCAAGATTATATAAATTAACTCAGGATATACTGGATGTTACTAGAATAGAAAGTAAATCCTTTAATCAAAACCTTGAAAAGACAAATATCGTTAATTTTGTAGAGGAAATTCTCGATGATTTTAAAAAAAACCAACAACTAATTTTAGAAAAAGTTTCTAAAAATAAAGATAAAGATGCAATTAATGTAAATACATTCTTTGATAAATCAAATCTCATTGATCAAGACTTAATCGTCAAGATAGATAAATCGAGGATACAACAAGTTATATTAAATCTTCTTTTAAATGCATATAAATTTAGTATTAGCAACCCTGTAGATATCAAAATTGCAATGGAGGTAAAAAAAGAAGATAATGAAGTATTAATAAGTGTAAAAGATCGGGGAAGAGGAATAGATATTGATATACTACCTAGACTTTTTAATAAATTTGTTACTAGATCTTTTTCGGGTGTAGGTTTGGGTTTGTATATAGCAAAAAATATTATAAGTTCTCATGAAGGGAAAATATTTGCATACAATAATGAAGATGGAAAAGGAGCAACATTTCAATTTACATTACCTATAGTTGATGATGAAAATGATATCATCAGATGATTTATATCTTAGAGATTGAATACTTTGAATATGAATATAATCTATCTGGCGCACAACTATGTAACCAGGAAATTCTCTTAAAATCTTCGATAATGTAGTATTGAACATAAAAAGAGAAATCACACATATGTATTTTTGTTAATTATTTTAATCCTTTTCCATGACACATCTATATCATAATTTTGAACATAAACTCATTTTCAAGATATAAAATCAGTATATTTATAGGATTTTTTTCAAAAAAATAATCATTATATATAAAGATTTAAGAGACACGTCACTATCAAAAACTTAGGATGGAATCTAATAGGCATATAGATAAATATATCCTATTAGTAGATGATGATCCTGATATTCTTAAACTTTATTCTGATTATTTGAGGTTAAATGGATTTAAAACCATACACTTTGATAATCCTTTTACTGCACTAGAGTATCTCGAAGATAATATTTCTAATTGCTCTTTAGTAATTACAGATTATAAGATGAATGGTATGTCTGGAACAGATTTGATAAATAAAATAAATGAGAAACAAAATAGAAATAATAGTATTAAATTCGTACTTGTTAGTGCGTACTTAAAGGAAGATTTTATTCTGGGTAAAGGAAGTAAAAATAATACTCAAAGAACAAGAATTGATTTGGTTCTAGAAAAGCCTATTACTCTAGAAAAGTTAAAAATGTCTGTAGCAAAATTGCTAGATAAATAATTTAGATTTATGTTTGAAAATAGAAACTAAAATTAAATTTACTTCGAAATTATTTCATCCTATTCAAGAAATTGTATGTTGAACTTCAACCATATAAGCATGAAAATTATACATTGATATTATTTTTATTTTTCTAAAAATACACTAAATAAAATATAGATTCAATTCAAGATTATTTTTTTAAAAATAATAACAAAAAGAAGTAAGTAACTCTGGAATAAATATATTTAATAGAATTTAAAACTATCCTTCTTTTATTCTGTAACCTCTCGTTATGAACATATGGTTGATGCGTTTTAACTTTTGAGTAACAAATAACTTTGATTCCTTTAATTCTACTGTCAATATTTAAATCATCTGTAAATAGTACGTTGATTCTTTCATGATTATCACAGGCAGTTTCAAAATATATTTTTAAGGAGACTCGGATTTCCTTTCTTAATTCTTCTCTGGAAGGAGCCTGAACATTAATAGCAGGAATTTCAATTATCTTTGCCAAGTAATTTCCATTATATTCTATTTTCGTAATTTTAAAGGTTAAATTATGTTCATGAGAATATTTGTAATCTGTCATATTATGATAGATATATGAATCGAACTATTAAAATCTAGTATAATTGTTAAAGTAAATTAAATTTATCCACAATTTTTTTATTTTTATTGAATTTTGTAAAAAAATTCTAACCTAAATCAAGAATTCAATTAACGACTTTTGAATTCATTATCTTATCTTGTGATGTTTATCATCAAATTGGTGTAGGAAATATTCATTATATTTTTCTCAAAATAAATTATTAAAAATTTAACAAATCTAATTTCTGAGGTATAAATAATAAAGGATCATAATTCTATTCTAAATAAAATATATTTTTGGACCGTAGAACAAATATATTTCAATGAATAACTTGTTTGGATATGAAATGCCTTTCATGTAATAACCATTTTCACCCTCAGATGGGATTTCATTTCTTGGGATTCAATAAAAGACAAAACTCTATGTATGTTTACTATCAACTGTGCCCATCCTGTAATGAAGCAGTTGTAGGTGTATATGAGACGCAGAAAACCGAGTATATGCCACCTATTTCACCAGAGGATATAAATAAGAAAGTATCTATCTTAAAAAAAGAATAGTATTCATTTATATGATTTTACAAAAATACACCTTTTTAAAAGGTTTTGTAACGAATACTTTAATACAATTATCCTATAAAATAAATTAATGACAGAGAAAAGTCTATTCTTAGGCATATCTGTTCTATCTGTAACTATGTTATTATTTAGCGCGGTAGATAACACAAATGCAGTTTCTGAAAACAAATTCAGTGCAGCTTTAAGTGGGGATGAAGAGGTCCCTCCAGTGGAGACAGGGGGCAGTGGTCAGGCAAGTTTTCAAATGCAAGACCAATCCATGAGTTATCAGATAAATGTTTTAAACACCGATAAGGTAACCGGAATACATATTCATAAGGGACAGGCTGGTGAAAATGGTGAAGTTCTTGTTAGTTTATATTCACAAAATTCACTATTAAAAGATGAAGAAGATATATCCCTATTTGATAAATTATCTTCCAAATTGGATGTGTCAACTTCAAATGTGCAAAGATCCAGTCAATTTTCCTATAGCGGTAACTTTCATGCCTCTGACCTTCAAGGTTCTTTAGAGGGAAAAACATTAAACGAATTAACTTCTATGATGTCACAGGGACAAACATATGTCAATGTACATACAGAAAGTTACCCTGATGGAGAGATAAGAGGACAAATAGTACAATAAATACTATTGATTTCTATAACAATAGAAATAATTTTTTTTTTCCTATCTTTTTAATTATTGTATTTCAATATTTTAATGATATATTTCGATAAATGGGTTGAAGGATTTAGATTAACAATTATTAAAACAAGAAAATGATAATCAAAAAAATTATACCTCCTTAAGACTGGAGAAAAGATACTCATATTATCATCCATTATACTATAAAATATTTGAAATATTATTAATAATATTGAATAAGATTAAGAGTAATATGATGGCATAAAATAGTTAATAAATAGAAAAATCTTATATAGAATTTATTCATTACTAAATTTGAAACAGATATATGGAACCAAGAAAAATTTTTTCGTATATTCTTTTAAGCACACTTCTTTCCATAGTTACGGCTCAATCATATGGTTTTTTTGAGTCATCGAATGGAACACCATTATTTCCTGAGGGCTCTATAGCTCAACAGATCCAACAAAAAGCTGAGCAATTAGGTATTGGTTCAGATATTGCACAACAGATAGCACAAGAAGCTCAACAAGAGGCAGAAGGTGATGAGATAGATCAAGTAATAGGACAAGAGGCATCACAGGAGGCAGAGGGTGAAAATCTTGCACAACAGATCCAACAAAAAGCTGAGCAATTAGGTATTGGTTCAGATATTGCACAACAGATAGCACAAGAAGCACAACAAATAGCTGTAGGTGAAAACATCGCACAGCAGATCGAACAAAAAGCTGAGCAATTAGGTATTGGTTCAGATATTGCACAACAAATAGCACAAGAAGCACAACAAATAGGCGTAGGTGAAAACATCGCACAGCAGATCGAACAAAAAGCTGAGCAATTAGGTATTGGTTCAGATATTGCACAACAGATAGGACAGCAAGCTGAACAAATAGCTGTAGGTGAAGACATCGATCAGCAGATAGGACAGGAAGCAGAACAGTTAGGAATTGGTGAGGAAGTAGAACAAGAGATAGGACAGGAAGCAGAACAGTTAGGAATTGGTGAAGAGATTGATCAGCAGATAGGACAGGAAGCAGAACAGTTAGGAATTGGTGAGGAAGTAGAACAAGAGATAGGACAGGAAGCAGAACAGTTAGGAATTGGTGAGGAAGTAGAACAAGAGATA
>JBHIVA010000071.1:0-9687 GCA_042138015.1 Nitrososphaeraceae archaeon
AATAATTAATAACAATGTTTTTAAAGTGTGTATTTTACAGATAACTACTAAAAAGAATGGGAGAAAAGTTTCAGATCCAACTAATAAAAGAAAATTCATTTATCAATAATAAATATATTTTAAATAGATTCATTCGAACATGCGATATCTATAACTTGGTATCAAAATATGGAACACCGCTGTATATCGTAGATGAGGCCACACTACATTCAAAAGTCAACGAATTGCAAGATGCTTATTCAAAGTATAAAGGTGATGCAAAAATTGTATATTCAGTTAAGGCAAATTTTAATCCATCTATACTACGATCTTTTATGAAGGATAATATTATATTTGATATTACATCTTTGGGAGAATTATACTTTCTTAAAAGATGTGACTTTAATCCTGCCAATGTTATTTATACTAGTGTAACTGAGGAAGAAAAAGAGTATTTTGAAGTCTTACAAAGTGGTGTAACTAGAATAGTAGTAAGTTCGTTTTCTGGAATGACAAATCTGATTAGAGTCGCAGCTAAAATTGGTGTGAAACCAAAAACTCTAATACGTATAAACCCTGAAGTCGGTGTAAAGGCTGAAGTACGTGCTTCTTATAGAAATGGGAAATTTGGTGTACCATTTAATGCAGGTACTATTGAAAATGCTTCAAAAATAGTCAAACATATATTCTTTAATGAATTTCTGGAATTTGACTGTTTTCATTTCCATCTTGGATCACAAATAACTGATTTTTCGTGTTTTTTAAATACATTTTCAAAATTGGATTCATTCATTTCAAAGTTAAAAAAAGATATTCCTTCTTTTACAGTTAATACTATTGATATAGGAGGGGGAACTCCTGTTTCTTATGATAGGTCAGTTCCCACTCCGGAACAGATGACAAATGAATATGTTGAGCGATTAAACCAATTATCAGATACCCATGGAAAGTTCCAACTAATGATAGAGAGTGGAAGATTTCTTGTGGCAGAAGCAGCGATTTTAGTTTCCAAAATAGTAAATACAAAGGAATATAATGGACACAGAATTGTTATAGTTGACGCTGGTTACCATGTATTACTTGATTCTGCACTTTTAAAACAGGAATATCCCCAAGAAATATTAAATCTATCTCTAATTAACGAAACATCTAAATTAGATGAAAATACTGAGTTTTCAGGAATTCCTCAAAAGAATATCCACATCGTTGGTAGGTTATGCGATACCTATGACGTATTTCCTTTATCTAGACTTTCAAATCTTAACAATGCTAAAGTTGGAAATTATGTTTCTTTTTACAATGTTGGAGCATATTCGATAGTTTTTAATATGCCATTTTATTGTCAAACTAAACCGGCTATAGTAATGAAAACCAGTGAAGGAGATTATAAGGTAATTCGAAAAGGAACCAGTTACAAAGACCTTTTTGAAGAAGAAGGTGGGTCTCTATAATATTTCTTATAATTTATATTTGATAATTTTAATTTTCTTTACATAAATTGAGTAATAATGACCTAAACAGAGATGATTATAATAAAGAAAATAAACAGTTTGAGCGTGTAAGAACACATCTAATTATTTCTGGAAAGGTTCAAGGAGTTTATTTCCGGAAACATCTTCAAGAAATCTCGATAACAAATAATGTAAACGGTTGGGTTAAAAATCTAAAAAATGGGGATGTTGAAAGTGTTTTAGAGGGTTTAAAGTCAGATGTAGAAAAAGTGATATCTTGGTGTCACAAGGGACCTACGCATAGCAGAGTTGATAAAGTTGAAAAGCAATACGAGAAATTTATAGACGAATACACTGATTTTAAAATAGTCGACTGAATATTTCATTAAATTTTCTAAATCAGGTGATATTCTTATAAGCATCTTGAATGTCATTTTTTATTTCTATCAAGTCATGATTGTTGCAAGTCAACTTGTATATTTTGGAGGGATTTTTTCTATCTTTCCTGATGGATATAGTCAGTTCATTTTTAGTCGGTTGAAGATCTAAAAAAACACGAAATACTACTGTCTTTGAATATGATATTCTATGAGGTCTAACTTCTTCAATAACATTATCCCCCATAGAATTTACAAATTTTCTCAATTCTAAAAGTCTATCCCTAATGATTCCATCCAGTTCAACTAAGTGATTTTCAAAAGGAATGTTTGTAGTTTCCTTATAAATACCAAATTTTGTCATAATAATAAAAAAATTATCTATTATATCAAATATTCGAAATTTTCGAAAAGGATATTGAAGAATTATTAATTAGAACTAGAGTTTAAAAATAATTTATTTTTACCGTTCCAGTAAAGGCTGAAATACAATCTTTTGTTTAATTTACTATTATTATTTCTATAACCCAATCTCATGAAAGATGAACGAATCTAAAAATGTGATTTTATTGATTTTTAGGAAATATGTATTATATAAAAAAATGTCAATATGATTATTAGAGCCATCTTTTAACATATCTAATACCTTTTTTGTTTTCAAGAGAGAATTTTCGATGAATTAAAAAAAGCTATAATTACTAAATTAAGGATACTGTATTAATTTAACGCAAATCTAGTAGTGAAATATAGTATCTCCAATTGTCTTTTTCCAGTCAGAACGTATTCCGGGTTTTCCCTTCTTTCTCTCTATATAGTTAAAAGCAGATAAACCCGCAGCAGCCCCATCACCGCATGCAGCTACAATCTGTTTATACTGTATAGTAGTAGCGTCTCCAGCTGCAAATATTGCTGGATGTGATGTTTTTCCTCCATCCATTACTTCAATCTCTCCCTTGGTATTTATCTTAACTAGATGTTTTACGAAATCCAGATTTATTTTTGAACCCATTTCAATGAATAATCCATCAACATTGATTGTTTTCTCCGTCCCTTCATTATCAAGAAGTGTTATTTGTTGGATTGTATTATTTCCAGAAATTGCTTTTATTGATGTGTTGGGAATTAGCTCAATATTTTCTTTCTTTTCAACTGATGCTATCATCTCTTTATCTCCGCCTAATCATCCACCTCTATAAATGAGATAAACTTTTGATGCCATCTTGGAAAGTAATATACCGGATTCTAAAAGATAACCTCCTACTCCTACGGTCGCAGTGACTCTTCCTTGATAAAAAGGTCCATCACATTTGGTACAATAATGAACGCCTTTATTTGCGAACACATTTTCATTTTCTAATCCTAACTTATTTGGAACTTTTCCTGGTGCTAATACTAAAGCTTTTGTAAGATATTCTGAACGTATTGTTTTTATCTTTAAACCCTCTTCTGTTTCATCAATTTTCTCTACGGTATCATAAATCAGATCTCCGCCAAAAGTAAGAAATTGATTCTCGAGTGTTCTAGCCAACAATGGTCCACTTGACATGATTGTTCCAGGATAGTTTTCTAGTTTTGGAATCAAGTTTAGTTGACCTCCTAAATCTTTGGAAATAATCAGACATGATGTTCTCTGTCTAGCAATAAAAATACCTGCGGACAAACCAGCCGGACCTGCACCTACAACTAATGCTTCATATTCTTCGACCATTTCACTACGACACCGAAATTAAAGTTGTAAGATTGCTTATCCCATCGATTTTATGAAGATATACATCAATAGAATTTTTCAACTCTTGCATGTCTGGAGACTCTAAGATAATTAATATATCATAAATTCCATAAGTTGTTTTTACAGATTTCCAGTGGAAATCTTACTTCTTCAATGATGTTTTTCTGTTTTTTATAATCTACATTTAACAGAACATATTATAACTTTGATATTTCAACTTTATCTTTAAAAAAATTTATTTATTACAAAGCTTTACACTGCATTACGTAGTTCAACAAGAATAAATCTTATATAAAACATCTGATTATTTTTTATCTATAATGAATGAAAAATCTACTTTACCATTTGAAATTGTTGAATCACAAAAGAAGGCTAAAAACGAAGTCACTGCCGGATTAAAAAAGATTGAAATATTTGTCAGTCCAGAAAAGGTTGAGGAAATAATCTCAGAGATAGAAAGTCTAAATCTAGAGGCAACGTTATATGATTCTCATGGTTATGGACAATCCAAACAAAAGATAAGATCAGGAAAAGCAGGAGGACAGACTGCTATAATTTCGTCCACACGTAAGACTATTGTTACTATAGCCGAATCTGATGTTCTAGAGGAATTAATCAAAAAACTCAAACATGTAAATGATAAGAGTGACAAAAAAATTGGTGTGATTTCTATACAACCAGTTGATGCTTTAGTACACATGTAATAATTTTATTTTTATAAAAACAATAGTAACTAATATTGACAATTTTCTTTTACATTTCTTTATGTATCTAAATTACTGTACCTTTTTGAAATCTATCTATATGTCTATTCTAAATGTAATTATTGCAGAATGATCTTTTAATAATGATCTTGTGGGACTAATTTCTAATTCTGCAAATAAAGAAGTTAATAGTGTTCCAAAGTATAATGATCCTTTTTTCCCTAAATTGTGCTGTATTCTAAATTCTATGGTATTGACATTATCTATAATCCTAAATGGGAGATTAGATGCAGATAACCATAATTTTATAACATCAAGAATGCTCTTAATATCAATTTTTCCATGGATAAATGAAATTGCATCTCTCATTCCTGAATGACATGTTGTTTTTACAGCCATTATAATTTCTGTTTCTGGAGTGTGCTCCAAGATATTTCTCAAGAATGGTTTCTGTAAAAAAATAAACCCAATATCATTAACAAATTGATCCCATCTAACATATTTTCTTAAGATATTGTTTATGATTGTTGAGACAGTTTTCCCTTCAGATATAGCTGAAATTCAATTTTTTCGTATATATCCGTAGGTATTCTAATTGCAGTACTGAATGTGGGCGATTTGCTCATTTTATAATTTTAAAGATATGTAGTGTAATATTATATTTTTTATAGTTATCTTATGGAGTATTAAGATTTAAACTAAGTTCATACAAAAATGACAAAGTATGTGATATTGTTCTAGATCTTTTTATAGATTATTAAATATAATTTAATAAATTATCAAACATTACGATTTAATCTCCTTAAAAGAATATAAAGATAGTATCCGATGTTCTTATATGGTAAAATTCATGGTAGGTAAAAAATCTGAACTTGGAGAAGGAAAAATGATACATATAACTGCAGGCGGAAAAGAGATTCTGGTTGCAAATGTGAAAGGAATCTACTATGCAATAGGTAATACGTGTACTCATGCAGGAGCAGAATTACATGAAGGGGAATTGGATGGTAAAGAACTAAGATGCCCGTGGCATGGCGCAAAATGGGATGTTACCAGCGGAAATCTGATCTGGTTTCCACAAAATCTTAAATCAGTGGGTACTTATCCTACAAGTATAGAACAGGATACAATTTATGTAGAAGTGTAATTATTTAATTTATTATAATAACCCTAAATTTTAGTTTTTTTAACAAATAACAATTATATATAATTTTTATACAGTGATTGTATGGAGATTTTACAAGAAGGCGAATTAGCACATTATCTTTTTAACAGGTATTCCTTGAATCCAAAGAACTGGAATTTTATCATCTCTTTATCTCCAGTTCGTGATTCATTCTTTGATGCTATAATTTCAAATTCTGATGAAGTTTGGCAATTAAAGATCGATTCTATTTACAAACCTTATCCTATTATTATGGGAGCAAAGGTTGATAATGATTTCTCTAAACTTGAAAAAAGAATAGATAATACCACCCCTTTTGGATACAGAAATCTAGAAACAAATAAAATTATGAATTTTCTTAAAGACCTGACAGAGAAACAAAATTCTAATTCAATAAAAGAAATTGAAGTTAATAGACATCTTCATTCGTTACTATCATCAATAGAACCTGTGAAACCTGTTGTAGGAAAGGATTATCTATATGGTCCATTCTTATTCACTGAAAAAAGACTTACAAATTTTGATAAAAATAACGAAAAAGTATCAGAAAGAATTTCGTCTAAAATGAAGGAAAAATTAAGAACAAAATATTCTTCTTATGGATGATCACGCCAGATTTCTCTTTTTAATAGTTAGACATTGTTTAATAACTTTCTGTTCCTCATTCTCTTAACCAGTAACCAAGTAATAGTTAACAATATAGCAGATAATAAAATGGTGGTTATATCCTGCTTGTTAAAATCAAGAGAACAAATAATTTCTGCTGAATAACAACTCAAACTGAAGAATACTACATTCCACACTGAATGAGCTATTATCGCAAACCATCCTTTTCTACTTATCCATGTTCTTAAGCTGAAGAATATGGAAGGAATAACAAACAACCAGTTGGCATAGTCTAATTGATTTAGTTCAATCGTATTTGTGTTAAAAATATGTAACATACCCCAGATAATTCCTCCAGCGAGAGGAACAAAATTATTTCCAAAGAGATAAAATGGTATTCCAAAAAAAAGGGATTCTTCAATTGGACCAGCCATAATGACTGGAATTAAAGAGTTAGATAAAGAAGGGTCTTGGTAATCTTCAATGGTATTCTCTATTATAGAGGCACCTATCAATGAAGCTATTATACCTAAACCATGATAGAATAAGAACATTAAGCATAAATACTTAATAGATGTTTTTTTATAAGTAGATATCCAATTTTTTGGATTGAGATCTTTGATTAATGAAAGCGTTAGTTCTGTTACCATTACCTGCTAATTCTTGAACCTGAATTTATATATAAAAATTCAGCTACCTCTTTATTTTGATATACAAACATTCTAGAATAAATATAGATTGTTTTATTCAATAAACTGGGATAAAAAGTGAAATATTATATCAATATCACAAAATTTGATTCGTGCTCACTTTTTTATATATCAAATAAAGAATAAATCCAAGCTACACATAAGAACAAACCTGAGTGTTGGAAAGCAAAGAGAGTTAATCAAATTGTTATCCAGACACTTTAAAGTTTCAACTGAAAAACTAAAATAATATCTGGGTTTAAATTCTAGAAAAAAGATTGTTGAGATAGAAAAATAAATCTTTCCATCGCTTTTGTTTAATCAATGTTTTAATTCGATCATGGTAATTGAATAGAGTATAATATAACAAATTAAGGATACAATTATATCTGATGAAAGAAAAAAATCACACCAAGTTATGAAAGCACTTACAAAATATCTTACATTTAATACACCAAACCGAATTGATTTTATAAATATAACTCAAGAAGTGAGAAAGGTAGTTGAAAAAAGTCAAGTAAGAGAAGGTTTATGCCTTGTAAATGCTATGCATATTTCTGCTAGTATTTTTATAAATGATAATGAAGAAGGACTTCATCACGATTTTCAAAAATGGTTAGAGAAATTAGCCCCACATAATCCCATTGAACAATATAGACATAATGATACAGGAGAGGATAATGCTGATGCTCACCTAAAACGTCAAGTAATGGGACGTGAAGTGATAGTAGCTATCACTGATGGAAAATTAGATTTTGGTCCTTGGGAACAGATTTTTTATGGTGAGTTTGATGGACGTAGAGCCAAAAGGGTGTTGATAAAAATACTAGGCGAATAATTTCTCGCTTTAAAGATAATATTATGCTTATTAAATAAGCAATTGCAAAATAAACCAAATAAAAGAAAAAATTATAATAATAATCAAAACATTGGATATAATTACGATATTATATTCTGAAGATTTTTGACTTATTTATTATTGTGAAAACAAGTGAATTCTCTACAGTAAAAACAGAAACTACATGATGGACATATGGGGTTAGATAAATTTGGCAGATAGTCTGTATAACAGTTAAAACATCTCATTTTATTTCTCTCTTTTTGAAAGTAAACCATTGAGATATATCCTTTAGATCATCTTTAATCAAACCTATTCCTAGACCTGTGAAAATCGATACAAGTGAAGGTGATAGCCCCTTTGAAAGCAACAAAAATAATAATAAAACACCTATTTCGCCGTGATGTATACGCCTATTGAAGATATACACTTCAGATAACTTATTTTTCTTCCAATAATGGGTAAATATTTCAGCAACTATGAAACCTATCACTCCAGAGGCTATTATTGGTACCATACAAAAAATAATGGTGCAACCATTATTAAAAATATTCTAGTAAATGAATTTAATATGTTATTTCAATGTCATATGGGATTAATAAATTGATGTATCAGGTCTATTTGTTTTAGGACATAAAATTTAAAATAAGATGATTGATATAATGATATGTAATAAGGTGTAATAGTATGAGTTTTTGGGACCAAGATGATATTGAAGAATGGTTTAGGCGTATTACAGGTATGCCTTTAAGACCGCACACATGGTATGGAAAGAAAAATTTCTTCAAGGAAATGGATTCAATACGAGAAGAGACTGAAAGAATGTTTAGTGAAAAATTTAAAGATATAGAATCAAGAATTCCAAAAAATCTAGTTAAAGAATACGAGACCCCAGAGGGAGAGAAAGTCCGAGAATTTGGTCCGGTGGTTTATGGCTATTCCATGACAGTAGGACCGGATGGAAAACCTAAAGTCAGAGAATTTGGGAACATACGAAGACCAGGTATTAGTGGTTTTAAAGGATGGTTTCCTGAGCTTTCATCTGAAATAGAACCATTAGTAGATTTGACTGAATCTGAAAAGGAGGTAAAAGTAGTAGTTGAATTACCAGGGGTAGAAAAGAACGAAATAAAAATAAATGCGTTTCCAGATAAGGTTGAAATCACTGCAGTTAATTCTTCTACCAATAAAAAGTATAAGAAAACTGTGGAATTACCAAATGATATCAACATAAAAACTGCAAAAAGTACTTTTAAAAATGGCATACTTGAAATAATTTTTGAAAAAGAAAAGGACACTAAAAAGGGAAAAGAAATTAACATAACTTGATAATTACTAAATAAATTTTTTCCGTGTCATTTTTTATTTTTATATACCATCAATTTTGTGATGCATAGTGATTTAGTTTTTTATAAAGTTTTGAAATGCGATAGAATGATGAATAATATAGAATTATAGGTAACATTATAAAATTAGATTAATTTGGTAATCTTTTATTTGATATCATAATATTTTATCTAATAAAGATCAAAATGTAAGAAATTGCAATAATATGATTGAATGGTATCTTTTTCTTTAAAATTGACTATCTGCTATTATGTGAATATAATTATTGTTATTTATTTTACTAATCGATAAACCGTAAATATCTATTAGATTATTTCAAATTTACATTTTATCATAAATAGTTATAAATACCCCCCACTCGTAATCAAGGAGTTAGACTATTAACAAATCTAGATAATATATCAGTTAATGATAATGAGTAATAAGAATATTAGAATTGGAAATCAACATAATAATACTGATCTTTTTAAAAAGTTGGTGAGGTGAGATCGATCTTTCAAGTTGATTCAAATAGAGATGAAACCACTAGAATAATATTTATAGCGATGAGTGTTCACTACACTGAATCTTAAATAAATAAGATTTTGAAGGGCCCGTAGCTCAGCCAGGTAGAGTACCGGACTTTTATCTTTATGGAAGAAATCCGGCTGTCTCGGGTTCAACTCCCGACGGGCCCGTACTTTTTCTCGGGTTCATAATATATTCTGACAGATGAAAAAGTTTTATTCCTTTCTCATAGCAAAAAAGATGAAAGTAAAGTCCAAACCTATTGAATTCCATCGAACAACCTTATCTTTATACT
>JBHIVA010000072.1:0-9648 GCA_042138015.1 Nitrososphaeraceae archaeon
ATAGATTGGTTTTATAAAATAAATAAAACTGGTCTATGTATTAAAAGAAACGATCTTCATAAAATAATGGAGGATAATAATATGCCAAAAGAAGTTAAAAAAAAGATAGGAAAAATATTTTTTAATCTATAAAATTTTTTATGTTATATGCTTTTAAAGAATCCTATGAAATCTAATTACATGATTTACAAGCTCTATAACGAAGAGACAACCCAACTTTTTTTGATTAGAAATGTTTAGAAATGCTAAGCACTATTAAATTTCTGATCAAAAATATAAATATATATTTTTATTAAATTTTTTCGAAATATTTGAATAACTCCAGTTGAAGATATCAATATCAAGTAATAAACTGTACCAAAATTTCTTTACCAGTTATATTCTAATACATCTCAATTAATTTTACATCTTAAATTAATCTATATGTGATCTATGATCTCTTCAGTGTTTTTTCTAATATAAACAAAATAGAACAACAGCATATGTTGGATCACCCTCTCCCTTTCCTAATAGTGTTCCTATGTTAAAATACACAATCTTGATGATCTATCTTCAAAGAAGGTATTGAACTGAGATGATGTTGGGATATGACAGTGGTTTGGAGCAAATTCTTACTAAGACGATCAGAGAATTAAAAACAGTTCGTAAAGCAAATAATGTTATTTTTAATCAACAGTTAGAATTAGAAATAGAGACACTACAATGGGTATTAGATATTAAAAAACTTGTAAGAAACGATATACATGATTTAAAAAGAATCATTCAAGATAGAATAAAAAAGTTAAATGATGAATTGAAAAAACAAAGTAAATTGAATATACATTTGACTTTATACGTGATTGAGATATTAAAACCATGTTTATTCCTTTTAAATTTAGATATGGAAAAGAGAGACATACAAACAAGATTCGATACCTACGACATAAATTTACTCAAATAGTTTAATAACTAAGATTATCAGATAATCCACTTTAAGAATTTTATTTTTATCAAATTTTTCTTGTCTATGTGATGAATGTAAATTCTTATGAATTATTGTTCAAACTATATAAATAAAAAAATAAAATCAGAAATAAATAGTTTAATTATTCAATATGATAAAAACATCAGTAGTTCCAGTAAGAATTAATTTGCTAGTTAAAGAAATATGTATGATATTTACAAAAATTATTTTTATTTAATAATATTTGTATGTGGGATTGCAAATTTAAATAAATAAAATACTCAATTGATATTCATCAAAATATATATTCTAAATTGGCCAATGACTATACAAATAGGAATGCAAATTGTTTAAAAATAGAGATAAAAGTAAAAACCTTGCAAAGATCAGACAAAAAATTAGGTAAAAAAATTAGGTAAATATTTAGATAAATAAAATATCGATAACAGAAAATGAAAAAACTCTTATCTAAATTATCTATATGATATAACATGCTAGGAGATTTATTTTATGAGGCAACAGGCAAGGTCACCAGTCAAAGAGTCTTAGATTTAGAAGGTCCTAAAGTAGAAACATCTTTTATGGCATCTGGAAACATGAAAAATATACCCGTAATAGAAATAGGAACTTTTTGGAGTATACCTCGCTCAGACGGAACGCTATATGGTGAGGATAAAGATATTATATATACTAAAGAGGATAATGAAATTGCTGCTACTGCTAATGCAAAAGTAATAGGTAAAGTTGTAAATAAAGATCTGATGAGATTTGTAGGATCTGTTTTCTTCAATGCTTCCTATGAAGGAAAGCTTGCATTTCTAAATAATATCGTTGGAATATTTGAAGCGAATGTTGAAGGAGGCTCAAAATTATCTATAAAAAAATGGGAATGGAAATGAAAAATACATATCATAAAATGAAATAAATAGTCTTTATCTAATTTCTTTTTAGGAAAATTATAATATAATGTTTTGTATCCAATGTGAAATTTTTTAGTTTCTAAAAAAGAAAAGAGTCCCATTACTCTTTTATAGTCAACAAATAAGTAGTTGTATAATTCCAACCTATAGGCCCTGCAAATTCTTCTTTTACTTTGCTATCTTTTGCTTGATAATCTATTGGTCTAATATTTCCCTTAAATTTAACTTCGTAATCACCAGGAGGCAAGGGTTTTAAAAACATCCAATTACCATCCGAAACAGCTTGGGTAGTTCCTGCAGGTAGATCTAAAATGTTATTTTTTGGTAACGTAAAGTTAAACAATTCTGATTGAATACGATAATTTTCCAAATTAGGTATTTTTATACCATTAAATGTGACAAACTCGGGTACAGTTGTATCCTGAATTTTTTTAGCACAGTTACTTAATTCCTCCATTGTTTTCATTTCTGGATATTCTGCAAATGAACACTCAGAATTTAATACAGGAAATAATACTCCTACGTCACTTGGAATTTCACAGTAACGAATGACTGAATGTTCAAATGTTCCTGTAAAAAACCATACTGGTTCTTTTTGACTCACTTGACAGAATTTTCCAGAACTATCATATGCAGGATGAATATCTTTAGGAATTGAATACGCCCATTGCCACCATTTTGCAGTCCAATCCGAATATGTTATATTAAATGGATTGGAAGCAGGTTCAAAAACGAGATTTGAATTATCACCAGTCATATTATTATTATTATTTTTGTTCATCGTTTGATTTGAAAAATGGTTCTCACTATGTGATACTAAATTGTTTGAAGGAAAAATCAAAATTGCCACAAGAACTAAGACTAAGACTTGGATTAAAATCGCTTTTGTATTCATTATTTACTGTTTTATTTCCTGATATCTTAAGAACTTTACTTTTCTTAGTAGAAACATAAAATTTTTACCTATTCATTATGATTTCATGTGTGAATATATTATAATTGATAATTCTAATTTCATTTAAAAATAATTCAAGGTTACAAATCCATAAACACAAATATGAAAATCTATATCTTCATTTAATTCTATCAATTTTTTTATTTTTCTACTAAATATATCAAAGCATTTTATCTATAAAATTAAATCTTATTATTAATTAATATTAAACTAAATAAAATTTAATAATGAAATCTTTATAAATATTAAAAATTATTAAATAATATTGAAAAGTATCTACTTTATTAGAATATTCATAGTATTGTTGTCTTTATATCATCTTATTCCTTTCATCTCCTCTTCTTATTCTAGCCCCGATCTAGAGAAGGAAAGTATAAACACAAATCCAAATAACAATACTAAACTAAAAATAGTGACTTCATTTTATCCACTATATGAATTTACAAACGCAGTAGGTGGCGAAAAAATTGATATAACTACTCTCATACCTATTGGAGTCGAACCACATGATTGGGAACCTAGTCCTCAAAAAATTACTGAACTTCAAAATGCTGATATAATTATTTACAATGGCATTGGCTTTGATTCTTGGTTAAGTGATAGTAGTAGTATTGATAAATCCAAGTTAGTTGATGTTAGTAAAGGTGTCAATTTAATTGAATTAAAACAGGAAGATAAAGGATCATCAAATGATAAATCCAGTTTTGATCCTCATATTTGGTTAGACCCTCTAATCGCGAAAAATATCACCCAAACAATTAGTTCATATTTGATTAAATTGGATCCAGCAAATGCATATTACTATAAACAGAATACAGAAAGATTCACAGAACAATTAGATTTGTTAGATAAAGAAATAAAAAAATCCCTTTCCAATTGTGAATTAAATGAATTTATTTCCTTTCATGAGGCTTTCCAATATTTTGCAAATAGATATGGTCTAACTCAATATTCTGTTCAAGGTTTGTCCCCTGCAGGAGAAATTTTACCCCAACAGATCAGCAAAATAATATCCCTTGCCAAGAATCTAAATATTAACACTATTTATTCAGAAGAATTAAAGGATCCCCGCTTGGCAGAAATACTTGCTTCAGAATTACCCAACGGTAGTGTTCTTCTTCTCAGTCCTATAGAAGGAATAGATAAGGAAGAACAGAAAAACAATATCTCGTATCTAGACAAAATGAAAACTAATACTGAACACCTAGTTAAAGGACTTCGATGTAATTGATATACATCTTATAGTATATTTTATTTCTATTTTCCATTATCTTAAAGATAAAGATCAGATAATAAATGTAGTATTATTAGTAGTTACTTATATCCAGTTATATGTCAGTTTAGTATTTTTTAGTTGATACAATTTATTAATACCCTTTTACAAAGATGAATAGGAGAATGCGAATACCTAATTCGGTTTATTCATATGGATTATTAATAGCTGGCTCGGTCTTTACTATAATCGGTATCATTTCTATAATATATTCAAGCTCCATAGCAAAAGTTGACATAGATGGTGTTATCAAGCCAGGTTCTACAGATATCCTTTCTCCAAATATGGAAATTGGAAGTACGGCATTAGTTGATCTATCTGGTTCTCAATTTAATGTTTCTATTACCTATCCTAATAAAACTACTACACTACTGACTAGTAATTCATCTGATTTTGTTTATGATTTTGAAGCTGATCAAAATGGGAAACATATAATAGAAATTTTTAATTCTGGGAATGAAGATATATTGATCGATGGATATGCCAATACAAAAGGTAATGAATTTGCTATAGTTGGTCAAATAATGTTACTTGTAACCGGTGTAGTAATTTTATGGATGGGAATAAGAGCAATAAAAAGAAATTAAAATTAAAATTCGCCTCTTTTATAGGATCCTAATAATTTAAAAAATTTTGCTTTATTTCCTACATTTTCTAGTGTTTTTTTTATCTTTTCATCAGTATGATGACCCTCTAAATCAACATAAAAATAATATTCCCACGGAGTCTCTTTAGTCGGTCTTGATTCAATTTTAGTGAGATTTATACTCTCTTTAGCAAACTCATTTAATATTCTAAATAATGAACCAGGATTATGCTCTAAACCAAATATTATTGATGTTCTATCGTTTCCTGTTGACTGAGTTTTTATTTTTTTTGATATTACAAAGAACCTGGTAAAATTATTCTTCCTGTCTTCTATTTCTTCATCAATAATTTTCATGTTGTATAATTCTCCTGCTCTTTTGCTAGCGATAGCAGCCGCATCAGTAATTTTACTCTCTTTGATAATTTTTACTGCCCCAGCAGTATCATAAGTAGGAATTGGTTCTAGTTCTCGTTTATTGATATATTCTCTACACTGTGCAAGAGCTTGTGGATGGGAATACACCTTTAAAATTTTTTTATCATATTTTTGATTTACTATTAAACAATGGTTTATTCTTTGAAAAATTTCACCTACTATATTTATATCATTTTGCAACAACAAATCATAATTTTCATTCACGCTACCCTCTATCGAATTTTCTATTGGAATGACTGCTATTTCATTCTCATCATCATCATTGATTATAGATTTAAATATTTCATGAAACGATCTCATGGGAATCGTAACAGCATCTGGAAAAAGTTTTAAAACCGCCATTTCACTATATGCTCCCTTCTCCCCTTGAAAAATAACTTTACTTTTGTTCGTCAATTACTTACTACTATATTATGATGAAAACGATCTTTTATCTTTGATCAATAAAGGCATTTTTTTATATCTTACCTTATCTTAGCTTATCTTATCTTTTATCAGCTTTGCTTTTCTTTTTTTATCTTATCTTGACTTGAATAATTTGATATCTGCTGATGTTAAAATAGCGTTTAAAATTTTCTTTCCATATTCTGATCTCTTGTCAATTTTTATCCTCGCTTTTTTTCCAATTTGAGAACTTAATATAAATTCATTATCAATATAAATTCCTACATTGGTGCCTATCTCTTTATTATCAACAATAAATACTATTGATGATCCTGATTCATTGATTTGAAAGTCCACGCCGTTTCCTAATACAGGTATTCTTGGCTCAACATCAATTTTCATACCTATAACTTGTTCAAGCTCTGAAACTGTTGCCCCACCTTTTCCGATGATTCTGGGAATTAATTCCTTATCTACTTTAATTCTTACCTTGTTATTGGATACTATTTCTATTTCTGCATTAGGATCGAATCTTCTTACAATATCCTTTATTTTGGATTCAGCCATTTTCTTTACATTATTCGATGATTGTTTTTCCCCTTTTATTTCCCTCACAGGTACAACAATGTTTTCTTCACCGTAAGTATAAATCTCATATTCTAATTGACCAGATTCGTAGTCACAGATCTCAACTATGGGTCTTGCAAGATCATCTTCAGTCATTCCTGTAGGAACTTTAACTGTTAGTTTGAGGTCATATACCTTGTTTACAGAACCATTTTTTAAAAATATTATAGTATCTAAGACATGAGGAATCATTCCCATTTCTATCTTACCTATGAATCTCTGTACTGCATCTATAGGACTGTTAGCATGAATAATTCCAATCATACCAACTCCAGATAATCTCATATCTGCAAAAACGTTAAAATCTCTAAGCCTCCTAATCTCATCAAAAATAGTATAGTCAGGTCTTACCAATAGTAAAACATCAACAGAGTTTTCAAAACTTCCTTCCAGTGGACTATATTGTGTAACTTCTTTTGGTACTTGTAAATCTCTCGGAGATTCAAAGGTTTTTACTATTTTACTCTTTTTAATGTAAAATTCTGCAAGACTACTAGCTAATGTACTCTTTCCTGAGCCAGGAGGCCCTGCGATCATTATACCCTCAGCTTTTTCTTCTAAGCGTTTCAAAAGTTTCTCACTTAATTTATAATCATCTAAAGAAAGATGAACGATTGGTCTTACGATAGTTATTTCTATCGCATCAGAAAATGGAGGTCTAGTGATAGTGATCCTATATTTATCATATTGAATAACATTTGCTCCCTCACGGGAAATTTCGTATAGCTTGTTTGCATTCAGTGGGTTAAATTCATATATTTCTTTTATTACCCCCTTTAGAAATTCACCTGTAATTATTTTATCATCTAATTTTGCTAATTGGAAATTCCCTGGATGTCCAATCTTTGCATAAGGACAGACACCTTCCTTTAGGTGAACACTCATAGTTTGTTCAGAAAAAAATTTCTCGAACTTGAATTTAGTTATTTTATTATCAGGTTTTATAAGAATAGACTCTATTCCTTGAGCCAAAGCTGAAATATGTTGAACATAATCTGCTGTAACTAGGATTCCTTTCTCATTACGTGCAATTTCATTTATAATTGAGTCTATTCTCCCATGTTTTGCTAATAGAATATCATCATAATTTGGTCTGTCTCCAGAAAAAATCAACTTGATCTTTCTTTCTTGACATTCCTCTCTTATTTCTTGAATTTCTTGTAAACCAACAAATCCATGTTCTCTATTAGTTGACGCTTGGGCTTGTAATTCATCTAATACCGCATAAGGAATAATTATTTCATCATTTTTATTTATCTTACCCGAATACAACATTTTGGTTATTTCTTTATCAATTACGATACTTGTATCTAAAACAAATTTTTTCACTAATAAATTCATATTTTATATTCATCTTTTGTAATTAAAATTTATTCTATAACTTTGAAACAATTACCTCTTGACAACTTTATTTGAATAAAATAGTGTAGTGGTCTATATATTAGCTAGCTTTTAGAATGCTAATTAACAAAAATATTGAACACCCTTTCATTTAAAAATAAACTAGATAATATTTTTGAAATGGCTATACCTTCAAAGGAACATGCTAAAACTAGGTTAGAGGAATTCCGAACTATTTTAAAATATATGCCCTTTTTACAGAAAAATGGGTTATCTGATTGTGGACGAGGTCAAATTATTGGTCAAATACATTTATTACAGGAATTTCTTAACGAAAAACAAGTAAATAATGAGATTATCAATACACAACAAGAAAATTCTAGTATAAATAGTAACAGTAATAGTAATAATAATAGTAATATTATTGTACAAGACGATGCATCTATTACCGATGCTGTATCTTCTTTGCCACAATTTTATGAACCAGCCAAACAAGAAATTACTAGATCTTCTACCACTGATACAAATTCAAAGGATAATACCTTCGATATTGATAATTTAATTCTAGAAGATGATCGCAATCCAAACGAAGAGAATAAATTACTTGGATCTCGCTGGTTAAGACCTTTTAAAAACGATGAAAATGAAAAGAAAAAACCGTTAGATTATTTTGACAAAAATGAGATCACCCAATCTTGGAAAGAAAAAATAAGAAAAATGACTCAGTCTGATATTATATAAATTTTTATTTTATTTTCCTTTATTATTTTGGTTTATTATCTTATATTATATTATATTTTATTTCTTACAAATTTATTAAATTGTCTAATTTTTTGTTAGTAGATTAATTGCTAAATTAAATTGCTCTTCTGATAGTAACGAAGTTTCTGCTATCTTCATATTTTCTTTCACATGTTCTATTTTTTTCTGACCTAAAAGTGGTGCTATTATTCCAGGAGTCGATCTTATTATCTGAACCAATTTCAAAACCTGATTATTTAAATTCTCTGCATATTCTGGAATTTTACTATTCAATAATCTTCCTTGAAATAATGGAACACTAGAAAATACCCCGATCCCTAATTTCATAGCCGCTTCTAGTATTGTTAAATTTTTTTCTTCTGTAATAGTTTGGTTTTTAAGAAAAAGAGCTTCACTATATGCTAAATTATACGGTAGTTGAATAAAGCGAAATCCATGATCTTCTCCTCCAACATCTCTAGCCAAATTATTTACTTCTCCCAGTGATAAATATTCCTTATTTTCTTCATTCACTCGAAAACAGGTCCATGTAGCCATTCCATAATATCTTATTTTGTTCTCTTTTCGAAATTTCTCATAAGTCTCAAATACCTTATAGAGCTTTTCAAAAAATTCTTTTTTTCCTATATCTTGATTCCAGCTTTCAAGAGCATTATGTATATAGACCAGATCTAATGTTTTTAGTTTGAGATTGCAAAGGGATTTTTCAACACATTTTTCTATGTAATTAGGGTTTAGAACATTGTATCCTGAACTTATATCTTCTGCTTTAATGACACCTGTTGATATGTACATTTTTTGCATATACTCTAATACATCAATTTGAGGATAATCTCCATCGTTTGTAATGTATCCGTTTTTTGTACTAATAAATATCTGATCTCTTGCAATTATTTCATCTTTTATCAATCTCCCTAAAGCTCTACCTATGCTTTTTTCTGATTTCATTGCTCTGTAATTAATTGCCGTATCAATAACATTAATGCCGCCTGTTTTTACAGATTCATAAACAGCATCTTCTATTTCTAAATCCTCTTCTGTAGATAGACCTCCTAAATAAGTACCCATTCCAATACTTGATAGATATAATTCATCAAACTTTTTAAAATGAGACTCAGATATACCTTTTTTTAATGCATCTTCTCTAAATTTTTTTGTTCCTTCTGGTGAAGCAAATCCTTCTAAATAGAAATTCTCTTTTGCCAATAAATTATAGTATTCTTTTCAGCATATAATTTTAGTCTTATATTAAATAAAGAGTTCTACTACAAACAAAGGTGTATATGTAGTCATTTCAAATTATTTGACGTGAATAGTAATTTGCCGGGCAGTAGTGTTAGTAGTGAAGGAGGTGCAGGTGGAGGCGCCAATAAAGGCGGAGGTGGAAGTAGTAGTGCAGGAGGATCCTCCGGTCCTGGC
>JBHIVA010000073.1:0-9603 GCA_042138015.1 Nitrososphaeraceae archaeon
CTGAAGTCTTTGTTGGTTCTGAAGTCTTTGTTGGTTCTGAAGTCTTTGTTGGTTCTGAAGTCTTTGTTGGTTCTGACTCTTTAGAATCTGCGGTTGATTGTGAAAAATATGATTCTTGGAATATAATTTGTTTGAAAGATTTAATAAATTTGAAGATATCTGCAGATATTGCTCGTTTAAGTACCTGCAATCCTTCCAACAGAAAAATATCTTCAGGAATGTAAATTTCAAGATTTTCACCTTTTATTTCAAATTTTATATTTTCCTCACTTATTGGAAGACGTCTTTTTATTAAATTTACTACCTTGTCTTCATTTGTATCCAATTTCTTTACGATATTAACATTATATATTAGATTTCTACTTGCAAGTCTATGATTGTAATCTATCTGAACACGTCCAGAGCCAATATATCGTACTATTCCAGCTCTTTCATCAATCTCTACAACATCACCCACCTTGATATCGGAAGCCTTATCACCTAATTTTCTTTGTGGAATCATTCTAACTTTATTGGGATCACGCTGGCCAAACCCTTTTTCTGGTGGAATATCTATATCCAGTTTATCACCAACATTCCCATTTGAGAGCACTTCATCAACACCTTTGAGGACCCAACCTTCTCCGATCGATACTAAACGAGGCTCATATTTTTTTACGGGATCGTATAAATTCGAGTCTTTAGCGTCGTCTTCTCGTGTTGTTTCAAAAATCTCATTATTATCTTTTATTCTAGCAGTATAATCTAATAATATCAAAGATCCTTTTTCAAAAGGCATAAAAATCGCTGTTAATTTACCATATATTAATCTTGAGAAAAGGATTAGAGAATTATATGTCTTGAAGTTTTTCTTCTGCTACGTATAATGCTTCCTTATTTACTTCCATTCCAAGCATAGTCATAGAAGAATATATTGATGACATAGTCCTCATCACATGATATCTATTAACCTCTCCCATGCTTCCGATTCGAAATACCTTGCCTTTTAAACTTCCGAATCCACCTGCGATCAACACCTTAAACTTATCAGATAGCAAGGATCTGAATTTTTTATCATCCATACCTTTCAAATAGTTTAGAGCTATGACAACATTGCTTCTCGCATTTTCGTCAGCAAAAGGAGTTAGGCCTAAGGCGCTGAGACCAGAATAAAAAGCATCGGCACATTTCCTATGCCTATCTATCCTTTTGGTCATACCCTCTTCCAAAATAATATTTAATGCTTCGTCAAATGCATAATAAAGAGGTAGTGCTGGAGTAAATGGTGTTTCTGTATGTTCAGTATAATATCTAAAATACCTATTGAGATTCAAATATAATATCGGTGATGGGTTAGATTGCATGTATTTTTTAGTACGTTCATTTATCGATATAGGAGAGACACCTGGAGGTGCAGCTAGTCCCTTTTGGGAAGCAGTCACACACATATCTATATTCCATTTATCTACAGGTAGTTCATCTCCGCCTAAGATAGACACTGCATCAGCAATAAAAAACGAGCCGAATTTCCCACATAGGTCTCCAAGCTTGTCCATATATCTTATCGTAGTACCTGTTGATGTTTCATTGTACACTGCGTAAACTGCCTTAATATCTTTATTTTCTTCCATTGCCTTTTCTATTTCTTCAATTGGAGGATTCTGGCCGAAAGATGCATTGATCCTTATAGCATTCCCTCCCCAACTGTCAATTAAATCAGCAAGACGTGTACTGAATTCGCCATTAACAGGAATTATAGCTTTATCACCTTTTTTAATTAGATTTACTACAGAAGATTCTACTGCACCAGTTCCTGATGTAGTAAGAAGAATGATGTCACTTGTAGTATCGAACACCTGCTGGGTCTTTTCAATAATTCCCTTATATAAGACACGAAAATCATCACTTCTATGATTTATAATTGGAGCTAACATAGCATTCATAACACGATTTGGAACGTTAGTTGGACCAGGGAGCATGACTAAATATTCCATAATTTTTCAATTACTGTCTGTTTAACTCATATTTTAATATATATTTAAATAGATAATAAAAAATTGAAAGTTTCAACTCTTAAATTTAACTCTGTGTATATTATAAGTTTCAAATCTTATTACAAAGATATGAAAGATGTATGTAATGCATATTCGGATGTAAATTCCACACTACGAGGATAAATTCCAAAGTATTAAAGGATATGATAAATTGATCATTTAAAGTACCTCGTAGATGAATTAATTCTGTAAATATATTATATTTTTAACTTTTATACTAAGTTATGAATATTTCCTAAAAAAAGATAATATTGATAGACTCCGAAAAATCAAAGATAACTAAATATGATATAAAATTTTACTAATATCTATTCAAGAATATGTTCATTAATCGCAAAAAAAAAATACTCGAAAGCATATCAAAGTTTCGATGTAGTAACTTACTTGTCTTTAAACCAGAAAATATATATTATTTGACTGGCTTTTGGGGAGAAGGAGTAGTATTAATCAACGAAAATAATACTAAGCTATTTTCCCCCAAGCTAGAATATGTCAGAGCCTTAAGAAATTCTAAAAATTGTGAAGTAATTCAAACCGAAAGAGGAAAAGATATTTTAAATTTAATTAGTTCAAACTTAAATGAAAATTTTTCGTTAACAGATTGTGATGATAATAATATGTTGGAATTTCTTACACATATAGTAGGTAAAAGGAAAATTATCGTTAATAATGAAGTATTTTTTAAAAGTAGAATAATTAAAGATAAAACTGAAATACAAAATATCTGCAACGCTGCTAAAATAATAGATTTCCTATTCCAAATCTGTATGGAAGAAATAAAGATCGGGCTTTCTGAAAGAGAGTTACATTCAAGATTAGTATATGAAGCTTTTAAAAAGAAGGCTACGTTGCCTTTTTACAGATCTGCTCTTTTCCCTTTTATCATAGCAAGTGGTCCAAATGGGGCATTACCCCATTCAGATATTTCTGATAGAAGATTTAAGAATGGTGATTTGATCGTAGTGGATATTACTCTGAGATATAGAGGATATATTGCAGATGCAACAAGGACTTTTGGCTTAGGTAATATTAATACTGAGATGAAACATGTGTATGATATTGTAAGAAAATCACAGGATTTAGGACTCAAAAAAGCTGGTACACTACCTAAGACTGGAGAAATAGATCAAGTTTGTAGGGATTTTATTTCAGAGAATGGTTATTCAAATAAGTTTAATCATTCCACTGGACATGGCATTGGTTTAGAAGTTCATGAACCTCCATGGATTCGTAAAAATAATGCTGAAAAAATAGAAAATCACATGACCATAACTATAGAACCTGGACTTTATTTCAAATCAAAGTTTGGTGTAAGGATAGAAGATACCATTATAATTGAGAACAACTCCATGCAAGGAATAAATCTAGCTACCAAGTTTACTAAAGACCTGATAATCCTAGGAAAAAATTAAATGCCCTTATCTTGAACATTGTTTACATAAGAAGATATTACCTTTAACAATTGTTTTGCTATAATTTCCTTACGATCTAACTCTAAATGAATAACGGCCTTATTTGAAGATATTATGAAAACTTCGTTAAAATCAGAGCCAATATTACTATTTTTTCTTCCGACGTCATTTGCAACTATAATATCACTATTTGAATCTTTTAATTTTTCAGTTGCTTTGGAAATGAGGAACGAATCAGAAACATTATGATATGCTGTAAAGCCAACAAGAAAAATATTCTTGTTTATCATTTTTACATTTCTTATAATTTTTTTAGTAGGGATTAAATCTAGAGTTAAAGTCTTAATATGTCTACTACTTATCTTCTTTTTTTTAACTTGTTTCGTTTTAAAGTCGGTAACTGCAGCTGCCATTATAGCGATATCATATTTATCTGAAGATAGTTCTGAAAAAACCTGGTTATACATTTCCTCTGATGTAGATACTTTAACATATCGCAAGTTTTTATTTGGAACGTGATTAAAAATAGAATTTCCTGATATGTGGAGTACTTGTGCCCCAAGATTCAAAGCCTCTTTAACTAGGGCTTGTCCCATTTTCCCAGAACTCAAATTTGAAATTACTCTGATTGGATCGATGTGTTCTATCGTACTTCCTGATGTGATGAGAATTTTCTTGTTCAATAAAATTTTTTTATCTGGATTTGAAAAAAAATCTAAAATATCAGCCAATGTTTTTTCGGGTGTAGCAATTTTTGCCTTTCCTTCGATGATAGACGGTTCTATCACAGATACTCCTATTTTTTTGATTTTATTCAAATTTGATAGAACAAATTCATTCTGATATATTGATTCATGCATTGCTGGAGCTATGAATATAGGGATTTTGGAACCAAATGATACCGTGAGGATTGATGTTATAGGAGTATCGTCTATCCCACAAGCAAACTTACTTAAGGTATTTGCGGTACATGGGTATACCACAATTAAATCAGACATATTAAAATCTCCTAAGGCAATATGTTCCATATTCGCAGTTAATTTATCAATTACATTATTTCCTGTTGCCCATTTTAAAAAATTAGGATTAAGTAGCAAAGTTGCTGATTCAGAAATTACAGGAATTACATTTGCTCCATGTCTCATTAGAAGTCTCGCGAGATCTATAGATTTATAAGCAGCAACACTTCCAGTTACGCATAATACTATTTGTTTTCCTTCTAATTCGTTTCCTAGCGTACCTGTGATATCTTTAGATGAATGTATACCTCGTATTCTTTTCAAAGTATAATATTTACTCTTTTTCTTTTATTAACTTATTATATTCATCCTTATCCATGTAAAATGTATGCTTTTCTTCAGGAAAAATTTCTGTTTTAACCTCTCTAATATAATTCTGAGTTGCTTTGAGGATATGATCAGAAATATTAGCATAATTCTTCACAAATCTAGGTTTAATATCACCATATAGATTCAGTATATCATGTAGTACAAGTACCTGACCATCGCAATATGGGCCGGAACCGATCCCTATCGTTGGAATTTTTATTTTTTCTGTAATTATCTTAGATACTTCCGCTGTAACCATTTCAAGAACTATACCGAATACTCCAGCTTTTTCTAATTCAATTGCATCAGAGATAAGATCTAAAGCAGCTCTTGATGTATTGCCTTGAATTTTATATCCAGTCCAAAATTTTGCTGTCTGGGGCTTCAGTCCTATATGCCCTAATACGGGAATTCCATTATCAACTATACATTTTATCCTACTTAGCATTTCAATACCACCTTCTAACTTAACTGCGTCACATCCTGCCTTGATAAACCTTATCGCATTTTTTATCGCACTTTTAGAATCTGTTTGATAGGATCCAAGCGGCATGTCTGAAACAATCAATCCTCTTTTTGTACCACGTGCTACAGCTTTAGTAAACATTAGCATTTCTTCCATTCCTACTGGTATAGTAGATTCATATCCAAGCATAACCATCCCCCCACTATCTCCAACTAATAGCAAATCAATACCTGCAAAATCACAAATTTTTGAACTCCAATAATCGTAAGATGTAACCGCAGAAATTTTATCCTTTTCTTTCATTAATATAATATCATTAATCGTTAATTTTTTTGGGGTATTTTCAATATCTTTATTTTTCATGTTGTTTAATAACATTTCCCCGTATTATTTTTATAGACTCGTCTAGATTATATTGATTGTCATATTTTTCGAGAAATTTTTTAAGGAAGTTCTTTCCTTTAGGTCCTAGATCTTTTGTAACTTCTACTAATTTGGGCATTGCTCTGACAATGTTATCAATAATACTTATAGTACTTGATTGTGAGGTTCTCGAGAGTGGATTCAAATCTATTGTAATTACTTTTTTTCCCATGTTTATCAAAGCGTTTGTTCTATCTCCGTCTTCCAGAGGTACTAAGACCACGTCAGCTTTGAAGATCCCTTTTGGATCAACATGTCTTCTAGAACTCGTTAATTCCGGGATATCGATCTTTTTGTTATCTATCCCTAGAACAATTTTAGCTCCATGTTCTTTTAATTTTTGTGAAATTAGTTGTTCTCTTTCTTTACTGGTATAAAATAAATTTACTTCTAGATGAGAGTTAGTGTAGTTAGCTAATTCTACTAATTGTTTAGCACATAATGCAGCTGAGTTTCCATTAACAGAAATAACAGGATTATTAGCTAACAAAAGTAAAGATGATGCTGCCTTAATGGCATTTGATGCATGAATTGATGTACATTCTCCTAGGAGATAATCGAATGCTTCTCCTCTACCATGAGCAAGCAATCCTTCGGGTACAACTAATCCGGATCGAAATTCTTTCACAAGTAAGTCTCGAATGAAAAGTGATTGGGCTCTAGGATGATTGGAAGGGATATGATTATCGATCATGAGATTTTAATATCGCTCCTCTGTTATCGATATCACATAACAATAGAATCCCAGGAAATTCCTTAAGAATTTTAGTTATTTTTTTTGCTTCATCCTTAGGGACAAGAGTAAATAATGTTTCCCCAAAAAGTGCAACACTTGACAATACTCCGATATCCTCAAGCTTCTTAATTGGCTTTGCACAAACACCTTTCGTCAGTCCTAGAAAATCAGCAAATTTTTTTGAGAAACTTAAAAAATCTATAATATCCTTGGAAATAATCAATTGTTCTATCATTTGGTTACCTAAAGTATTTGCTTGATTAGAATATTTAGAAAGAATATTTTTTGTCAAAATAGGATTTATACACAATATAATTGCAATATGATCCTTTACTTTTATTTTTCTAATTTTCCCAATTCCAGGTGCACCAAACCCAGTTCTAATTTCTAATCCACCGTAAAACTCAGATATTACAGTACCTAAACCGGTTTTACAGCTGATTTCAGCGATATGAGCAATCTGTGCAGCTTGTTCTATACTTAGCTTCATTTTAAAAGCATGATTGAGTGCATATGAGAGACTTAACGCAGCTGCTCCACTAGTACCCAATCCAAAACCTACTGGTACATCGATATTATGTTTAATTTTTATAAAGTAATTAGAATCACAATTCGTAAGGTATTTTCTAACTACCCAATCAGATACTATAGCATCATTAGCTAAAATCCCATTGATATATATCTTATAGTGGCTAGTGATTGATTCATATAGTTCCACAGAAGTAGTAACACCCTTTTTTATTGAAAAGCCTGCACCTCTAGAACCATGAAAAAGATAATCATTGTTAGTGTGATGTATAGATTTTTCAAAAAAACCAGTAATATGACTTGGACTAAAAGCTGTAGAAACAGATAGAGGAACAGCAACAGAATAAGTCATAGAACATATTTTAATAAAAAAAGAGAAAATATAAAAATATCTATCGATTTATCAACTAGAAATTAGTTTAGATTGATCAATTTTAGAAGTTCAAACCTATATTTTGGTTATATGTATAACTCCATGAAACTCGCACGTATTTGAGAGGTAATGATAATTAAGTAAAAAACCATTTTAATTCAATAGGTTAGGTGTGTGGTAAAAATTTTTATTTTGAGAAGAATAATTATGTAAGAAGAATACTCCAGTAGAACGAAATTTTATCAATTTTCTTTAATATACTATGTATGCTATTGAAAATGATAAAAAATCGTTAGTTAAATTGTCAATATTCTCAATTTTCAAAAATTCAATATAAAATCATATCTAGTAAAGTTTTAGGCTACCTGAATTAATCAAATGAATATTTAATCTACATATTAGTATAAATTAAAAATTAAATTTAGTTGGATAATAAATTAAAAAGACAAAAAAATATTGGCTAATTTTAAGATTAAAGATAATAAAAGTTTAAGATTAATATTTTTATTAAATCATTAAAACATAATTTAATAGATTTATTTCTTCCTTAAAAAATTTTAATGCCTGAAAATAAATTAGATATATCATTTATGTCCATTCCATATTAGTATTGATAAAAATCCGTTGATAGATAGATCTTACAAGTATAACTTAGGATATTAATAGAAATTATTTACCTCTAAATGAAATTAAAATAATTTATGTAGTGATTGTATTGTAGCTTCATTAGCAAATAAGCAATTAGTGAGTGACTAAAAATATGTTGTCAGAAACAAATGGCCTTAATGCTTCTTTGGAATTAGCGAAAATTTTTAAGGTAACGGGTCCTAGAGTCAAGTTCTTAGTAAGATGTTCGTCTAATAAAATTTGAAAGAATCCATTTTGATCTTTTATCGAAGTTGCTTCTCCACTTTTAACTATTTTTCCAGAATAGTCTAATAAGAAGTAATATATAGAGATATTTGATTCAGGTATATCATCGGCAAAGGATTGAAAATTAATTAATTTTTCTTGTCCAATCTTTATATATTTAGAATGTGTAAAGTTTTTGATTTGAATTGTTTTAGGTTTTTCTAAATGTGACCAGTATCCTTGTTCAAAAGGATAGGTATTATCTCGAAAAGCCTTAATTTCCATAGTCCTTCCTGAAGGATTATATGAATCCAAGAAAAAAGGACCGTTACTTATCACTGCATGTTGTCGATCTTCGATCCATTTTATGCTTGCGTCATATCTTTTTATGGCTTCATCTACTGTTACTATTTTTTTTAATGGTAATGGAACAAATTTTTCATTTTTCATTTTAATTAATTCCTTTTTTATTAAGTTGGCATGTTCAGGTACAACTAATGACAACCAGTCTGCATTTTTTGTGATTGCTTGAGATTTCGAGAATGATAGAATATTGGAAAGAACTAATCTTTCTGTGGCAGCTGTAATTTCCCACGGCTCTTGTGGCCATAAACCAGTATTTCCTGCTATTTCCTTTTTATCAAAGTGCCAAATGTCTATGAATGATTCTAAGGTATCATTGGACGAAAATTTAAATCCTTTATATAATGGCAATGCTACTTTTACTCTCGATGTATATTCTGGATCTTTTGTAAGATCATTGACACCATCATCTGATCCCCACTCGAACAGAAAGTACAAAGAGTATAAAAGATCTGATTTATCAATTGGAATACCATTATGCCAATTTGAATAAAGGATTTTATATGTTACTTTACTTAATGACTTGGAGTTTTCCTCTGCAGTTATCCAACCATTTTTAGAGTTCCAAACGATGGCTTCTGGATCGACTTCAAGCTTATCATGGGGACCTAAAGTAGTTACATTTAAAATTTCATTTCTCATGGAGATTACCTCTCCAGTAAAAGGGTGTCGAAGGGTAGAGCTATCTGCTATATTAGAATAAATATTTGTACTATAAGTATCGCTAAACCCGCCGACCGAATTCCACGCTCCCTGATAAATTTGCTTGACCCCGATATTAAGAGAATCTGTTTTATTAGATTCAGCGTTTAATAAGGAATATTTGTTTGTTATGCCGCCTCCGAAATCATTTACCAATCCTGATATAGAAGACGAAGCAGCAAAGGGATCAATGTTGTTCACCAAGAATATCCTTACTGATTCCTCGATTCCCATTTGAGTAGCATATTTTAACAACTTATTTCTTTCTAGTTCAGAAGTAAAATTGGAAAATACCAATTTCTGAGTTATATCATCTAATGTAGCATTCTGGTATTGCCAAAAGCCTGGATTTTGATAACCAGGCATGTTTGCATACCAGGGAGCATA
>JBHIVA010000074.1:0-9465 GCA_042138015.1 Nitrososphaeraceae archaeon
AAAGTTAGTATTTCCTGGTACTGGTGTTCCTGGTAATGGAGTTCCAAATTCTGTTGGACCTTCGTTAAAGTTAGTATTTCCTGGTACTGGTGTTCCTGGTAATGGAGTTCCAAATTCTGTTGGACCTTCGTTAAAGTTAGTATTTCCTGGTACTGGTGTTCCTGGTAATGGAGTTCCAAATTCTGGATTGAAATTTGTTTGAGCCATCACATTTGAAGAAACATATGTGACTGTTGTAGAGGCTATTCCAACGAATAGTAAAATCAAATTTATCATTGTTCGCTTTTTATTCATAGTTAAATTGTTTAATTCGATTATAATATATAAAACGTACACATATATCTTATAATATAAATATCTCTAAATAATATCTTAATATTTATATAGAAGATTATTCAAAATTAAATTCATAAAAAATTTCTGAATATTTGTATATGATTAGGTCAAATTCGACAAAAAAATTTAAATATTATTGATTTCTCAAGATTTTAAAATAAGAAATGCAATTATAAAATATGTTTAGATGAATTAAATTAATATTTCCTTTAAAATATTCTTTATATTGGAAGATATAGATAATTTGAAGGTTTTACTGTGTTTTAAAATCAATCAATGTAGATAAGTTAATGAAAATATTATATTTTGAATATGGAAAACCCATTTTGTATTTTAACTAGTATATAATTTTCCAGTTTCTTCTATTTATGATTTTATTTCTTTTTTATATAGAAATATAAAAAATACCTGATTATCAGATGGTTAAGTCTTTCTTTACCTTATTTGAATAATTTATTTTGGTGATTTCAATCACAGAATATTATTGAATAATAAATAATTAATAGATTATTATCAGTAAATACATAAATTAGTATATTTTCCTCTGATAATTTTAAAGCAAAGAATGATTCTTTCCGGTAAATTCAAGCAAACATTTTGTTATAGATATTTTTAAATCATCGATTTCTTTTTTATTTTGAGTTAATTCTGATTGATATTCCTGATAGGAAATCTCTTTTGCTGATAATTCTTGAGACAAATAAGATTCTTGTTCTTGTAATTCATTTTTTTTAAAAAAAATCTGTAAACTAGGTTTATTATTCAAGTTACGTATTTTTTTATTTAGATTCTCTTCTTTCTTTTCAAATTCACTAAAGGACTTCAGTATATTTTCTAGATAGGATATAACTTTATCAGAATCTTTCACATTAATCTTACCTTTAGTCATTGATGATTTAACTTCTTTAATTAGAGTGGCATATGAAGTACTATCATGTAAAAAAATCTCCCAAGGTTTTTCAGTCATTATTTGAAATTTATGTATGACATTTTTATTCATTCCATATGAGTACTTGTTAAATGCTCTGCTAACTTTACTAAAATGGTTTATCAATTCTTTATGGAAATCCTTTTTCTCTCTTTCAATGAGATCAATTTGTTTCTTTATTTGTTGAGCTTCATGATATTTTTCTGAATTTAAAAGGGAATGAAGATCTGATTGAACTTTTTCTAACTTTTCTTTTAAGTGATCGATATCGAGCTTTTTTTCATCAATAAGAGATTCCAGGTACCGGATTGTTTCTTTTTTTTGTTCTATATTTCTTAAATTATCCATTGAAGAGTTTAAAAAATTTAATTCATCTTCAAAAAAATAAACTTCTCGTTTATATTCATGAGAAATTTGAGATATATTTTTAAATTCGCTTTCTAATCGTTCTGCATATTTTTTTATAAAAAAATTGAAAACTTTTTTATGAGAAGAACTTAATTCTGAAAACCTGTGAACCATTGAATCTAATCGTTCATGATATCCTTTGATATCATCAAAGGTCTCAGGGAAAGAAGGAAACGAAGATAATTCTTTTTTTACAGAGGAAATTACAGTTCTTTTTGAATTTATTACCATATATTCAAAACTCCTTTCCTCAACATCTATTTTTGCTTTTTCTAGTTCTAAAGCAATGTTTTTTATATTTTCCATATGTTGCAGGGTGATTGAATGCAGAGGTTTGATTCTTCCTTTTAACTCTTTTATTCTGTTTTCTCTTGTTCTTTCTAAAATATCTTTAGCATCGGATATCGATACCTGAAAAGTATCTGGAACTTTATTTTTTATGTTTTTTAATTCAGATGTACTTTTTACATGTTTTTCCATATTACTTTTCTTCTTAAAAAAATCAAAAAATGGAGTCAATAGGTATAATTATAAGGACGATAAAAAAAATCTTTTTATTTTAACTATGGGTTAATGTCTTTAGATTAAATTATTTTATGAAAAGTAATATTTAATTTTGTAAATTAAGATAGAATTAATTAAATAATATATATCTCAATCGTTACTCTTGCCGATGAATAATAATGAAGTGATTGTACCTGAAAATGGAATCGTCTTCATATATATCTCGATTTCTATTTTAGTTGCCTTAATCATTAGTTCACTGTTTTTTAATGAAAATAGCCAATTTTCCTTTTATGTTTTAACGTGGTTGGGTAGTTTTCTTGGTTTTTTTATCTTTTTTAAAAGCATAATAGTTACTTCTATTGCAAATATAAAAAAAAGAATTAAAAAAAGTATAAGATGGCCAACATATGTTAAAATTCTAAATGGACTATGTTGGGCAGCTCCTTTCGCGTTTGGTATATTTATACCAAATATTTATGAATATTTAGTATTATTAGCCGTTGCACTGGGAAATATTTCTACTTTCCTTATTTTTCTAAAATTCAATAGTATTAGAAATTTAGAACAATTATTGGTTGGGTTTATTTGTATATTATCCATATTTATAATAATGCTCTTTTACCATTATGATTTATTAGAAAAAATTCAAGGAGATTATTTGGCACGTTTTTTTATTGCAATATCTTTTGGAATAGGGGGAATCTATTCTTTTTTGCATAGCAAAAAAAGTAAATGATGATATATTTAACATAAATAAGCTTAATATTATTAGGATATAGTTCTAGTAACTTATATATAACTTCTTTAGTTATAAAAAAGGTCCATATGAAGTCAAATCAATCTAGAAAATAACTCAAGTCTAAACTTGATTGATCCCTTTTATTTTCATTCCGATGATATAAACCTAAATCCATTAAGTTACTTATTGTTATTTTTCCTTTTTTCCGTATTTCCTCGTCAGAAAATCTAGTTCTTCCAATACCCAGCGGTTCTTTATTGGTATTTGATATAATAACTAAACAATTTTCTTTTAAACCTTTGGAGTATTCAAGAATTGATTCGCCTAATATATCTCGACCGTATAAAAATAATATTTCTGCTTCAGCGTTAAGTAATATATATGGATAATTTATTCCAAATTTAGTTACGAGATATAAGAAAGGAAATGATGGATAAAAATTTTTTACATTGATTGTTCCTAAAAATAACCCCGACCTATAAGTATGTTTAGAGTAAATTAAATTCTCCAAATTTTCTGGTATCATGAATAATAATTTTCTATTTTGGTTTTTTATCGTTTCTTCCTTGATTAATATTAATTTGTTACTAACAATAGCAAAAATATCCCATTTATTAGATTCTCTATAAAACAAGCTTAGTTCATTTCTTGTTGGCTTCCTCATCATTTTCAGGTATAACCGCCTTGTATGTTACATCTTAAGTGATTTTTCTCAATTTTGCCATGAAAAATCCATTTGTCTTATGAATATGCGGATAAAGTCTTTTTGCCCTATTTAGAGATTTGTGTAAATTTATACCCTCAAACTCAGTAAGTCCGTCTATCCCATATGTTATATTTTCTAAATTAATAGGATATCTAGATAAAATATCGTCAATAATGATCTCATTTTCTTCTGGAGCAAGAGAACATGTTGAATATAAAATTAATCCTCCTGGTCTTGTAACTTTTATAGCTGTATTTATCAAAATATTTTGTGTGCTGCTGCAATACTCTATACTTTTTTGTGTATAAGTTTTCTTTCGATTAATGTCTTTTTGAATAATTCCATCACAGCTGCAAGGAGCGTCTAGTAAGACACGGTCAAATTTTATATTATAATTTAAAATATCAGAACCTTCTATATTCCAAATACAAGTATTAATCACACCACACCTTTCTAGATTATAAAATAACCTTTTTAACCTAAGTTTGTTTGGTTCTAAGGCTAAAATAGAACCACTATTGTTCATTTTCTGTGCTATAAAAGTTGTTTTCCCCCCTGGAGAAGAGGCCATATCTAAAACGGATAGACCTTCACAAATTTCAAGCTCATTAACCGACAAGCATGAACTCAGGTCTTGCACGAAATAATATCCTAGGAGATATTCTGAGGTACTTGTAATCGAATAAGGAGAGAATTTTATTAGGAATACTTCGTTTAACTTTGTTTTCTCCAATCTAAATCCTTTTAGAGAAAGTCTATCACAAAGCGCGTCAGGGGTAATCTTAATTGTATTGGTACGAATGTAAAAACTGGGATCTTGGTTGTTTATATGATCAAGAAATAATTCCAAGTCTGGTATAAATTTTGAATATCGTGATATCATCCAACTTGGGAAGTCATACTTCAAGGATAAATCAAATATATTTTGAGAGCTAATAGAGTCATTCCAATTCAATATTTATTAAATGATCTCAACTATGTATCTATTTTTATTTTTCCAAATAGGTAATAAAGTTAATAACAGAGATTCAAAAAATAAGTGAATTCTAAAGTTAATTCTAAACGTAAAAATAATAGTCTACTCTTTTTTGTCAAATATAGGATTAGTAGTTCAGATGATAATCTAGCGACAATTGAAAATTAAGTAGGCTGATTTACTTTTAGAGAGTAAATTGTTTGCATCATAGGGTGTAACTCGAAATGAACTAATTTCATAAGTTCGGCGGGAGGATCTTTGTTTTCAATCATGGTTTTTAATTTCTTTAAGTTATTTTCTAATTCCATAACATTATCAAGATTATTTTTATTTAACCCTTCAAATGATTTAAGGTATAGATAGAATATTCTATCAACTTCTTGAGATAATTCTTTGGCTACTAAGTAATCTGAATAACGCATGAGATTATCAGCTGGAGATAAAAGAATTTTATAATCACGTTCAGTTATATCTACATCTGTAGGTGAGTTTGTGTCTCCAGATTGTAAGATTCCATTCTGAACGGTATTTTTTAATTCACTAGAATTAACAAATACCAACAAATTAGACATATTTGTTAGGTCAAAATTTAAATGCAAAGAATCTGCATATTTGTTCAGTAACCTATCAATTAGTGTACTTACTACTAATGCATGTGTAGTAGTGTTTGTAGTAAAAACGTCTTTGTTATATCTATCGAGAAAGTCTTGATCATCAACTACATCATCATCTACATAATATGCATCGTCTACCAACCTAGCAGCATTGTCAGAATGTTCTATTGCGAGTGTTATATTGGAGGGAAAATATTTTAATGCTAAATCCAATTCTAATTCTGCCTGCTTTATTAGAGTAATAAAATAAATAGAATCATCGATGGTGAAGCTATGTCCATACGATTGAAAAATTTGTAAGTTTAGTATGAAGAAGATAATTAGGAAAATCCAGATAATTTTATACATTTCATATATCTCTATGATATTAGTTGATCCTTATTTTATAATAATATGCTTTATATTTTAAAGAAGATTTTTGTTTGAGATAATTTCTTTTAGCAAAGTCTGAACAAAGTTTCTTTAATATAACGGAAGTATATTCTTTACTGGGATTATCATATTTTAAAATATATTTCACGACCATAAATTCATTAGGTATAGATTGTATATAATTTAAATTTAATAGATCATGGAATTTTGATATTGAATTAAAAATATTTAATTAGAATTAGGGTTTTCCTAACCTGGCTAAATAATGTTTATTCATCATATGTAGATTTAATTTTGAAAGATGAATATGAATATGAGGTATAAAAAGTATATTTAATTCAGAATTTAGGTTATAATTCATGAAAATAATATTATTTTTATTTGAGATGTATAATACATTCATGAAAAAGAAATTTCATTAAATATTCTGGTAGTTTATTAGATAATCATGTAGTATAATATAAAAATAATGAACTTTTAATATTAAAACAGATCAAATCTTTTCATAAAATTAATTATCTAATTTTAAACTTACCTAAATATATACGGTTTTACGAATTCGTATAACAACGTTAGATACCAGAAAATTCCAGCATCTGATAATCCCAAATCAAAAGATATTTTTACACAAAATGATAATCCAAATGAGACGAATATTTAGATCTATTTTATAAATATTTTTCTTTTTGTATTAAACGAAGATATAGAAAAATACTATATTATTTTTTTAAACAATAAATACCTAATTAATATAAGTATGTATTATGAATTATTATTTCTGGATAGAAGAATAGGTCTAAACTGTATGCAATAATAAAATATCTAGATCCTCTAGACACATTTATAGTTTTAACTTAATTAAGTTCTCAATTATATAGCAAAGTTAAAAACTTTAGAATATATATGTCAATGTAGAATTAAAATGTTGTAAAGTTAAATTTAATATATCACAAAATTACAATAAAGTTATCATCTTTATAAAATTTTTATAATGAGAAAATTTAAAAGTAAAAAAATAACAATTGACTCTTCATTAAGATAAAATAAGGATTAATTTGTAAGGCGATACATTTTTTCACTATATCTTCAGATATAGAGAGATCTTTGATGGTTTCATAATCAATATGTTATTTGAATGGGATGAGTCCTTAAGAATAGGACAAAGTATTGGAATAACAAGTCAACAGTATTATAATGTATAAGATAAAAATATAAAAATATCACAATCTAGCAGATAAATAATAATTTTAAGAATTATACTTAAATCAGTCAGAAATATTCTATATTAATAAATAATCAAAATAATATATTCAATTTCTAAAACAACAATATAAGTATCGATTTCAACTATGGATAAGATTATAAATTTTCAACTTAGTTTATATTATATTTGGTACTATCCAAATTTTCTATATGATTAGTATTTTTGTAATCATGTATGCTTTATTATTCACGTTTATTCTTTCTGTTTACTCTACTAATTATTCTGATTTTTTTGAAAAAGTATACGGACATGGCCTTAGCAGAGATGAATCTCTTCCTTTTAATGTTTCAGGACAACAGATTGCAATTGAAGCAAAGCTTGAACCTTCATTTTTAAATGAAAATAATCAAGAACCCAGGTTTCTTCTTAGAACTTTTGATTTACAAACTAATGAAACGATTGGAGATGTCAATTATAGGATAATTGCTAACTTTAAAAATGATACTGTATTGGACCAGCGGTTCCATGCAACGGATGGTATAATATTAGCAAATATGATACCATCAAATGATTCCAATACACAACATACAACATATAAAGATCAACAACAAACTCAACTCTCAAAAGATGATTTATTAGAAGTTAGCTTGACCAACCCGGTCAAATTGAAAAGTAAAATACTTTCTGATGGGGGATTATATCAGTTCAAGGTAATTGTTGAAAAATCTAGTAACGGTATAAAATTGGAATCAGACAAAACGGTTGATTTGTATATAAGTATCGGTAAAGCTTATCCTTTTGTTATATCTGAAAATAAAAGTACTAACACGACTAATAATAGCAATGGAACTAATGATAGCCAAAGGTTAATATTTAAAGTGAAATCATTTTATGATGAAATAACAGATTTTAAATATGATAAGGAAAATTCAAAAATTTCATTTAAAATGCCTTTTACATGGAATTTAGATTATGTAGATCAAGTTGTTAATTTACATGAAGAATTGGTGATACCAAAATCATATATTCCATTATCTACAGTAGGTGCCTTCACAGGCACGCTGAATGATATGGAGATACCGCCAAATTTTATATTAGTTGATGATTTTTCAGTTGAAAATGATAGAGTTGTGCACATTGTAATTCCAAAGTTTAAATTAACAGAATATGCTGATAAAATTATGAAATATGGTGAAAATTCAACTGTCATTTTTGAAATACAGCCAATTGTAAAAAACTAGAATATCGTATAAGGGTATAAATATTAGTCATGTTCTTTCCAACAAAAAATTGCTAATAGCAATCTTACTTAGAATGCCGGTCCAATTTTAATTGTATTGTGCCTATTCAATCATTACCAAAAAAATATAAGATAAATTTACCATTTTATTATTCATTTTAATATGTATTAGCAGCATTATATTCAAATATCGAATTAATAATTTTAATAAACACCATATTTTGATTTACTATTATAATGTAAAATAGTAATTCAAAATATTTTTATGTTTTTATAATTGGATATTAATAAATATTGGCATGTAGAAAATAATTTTAATTTACTATTATGAAATTATTTATTTGTGTAAAGGAACAACCTAATTATTTATTTCTAATTTTTACTATTTTATTTATACTTACATTGTAGGGAAAGGGTACATTATCCCTACAATGGATTAATTTTAGCTGGCTGAGTAGATATTTTGGAGTTAATGTCATTATTTATATCTACATATTTTGTATATAAATATTAATGTATATTTGACGAATTTGCTATCTAGAAAAAATTATAGATTTATAAAAAAATATTGTTATATTTACTGAAGTTTATCAATATCAAATCCTGTTAATCCATTGCTATTTCAAGTAAATATTTGAATAAAATATTTTTATAAATTAATAAAATAGAAAAAGGAATTATTAGATCCTATTATATACAGATTATAGATGACATTTGATCTTATTCTTGGTAATCCATCTGTTTAGTACTGATTATAAAAAAATAAAAATGGTTTTGTTTAGGATAAACTGAAGTAACTTATTCTGAATGTCCTGTTTCTACTTCAACTGCTGCTTCTTCTGAATTTCCTGATTCTTCTGCATGATGTTCTCCTTTGGCTATCTTATTTACACCTATAACCACTGATGAAGTTACAGGGAACTCAATATCCTCTTCAGTTGGATTCATTAAAGCAATATCAGTTATTGTAGTTACATTACCACCAGGTCCTAAATCTGCATGATACAAACACAAATCTCCGGGATTAGAAAGTCCTGTTACATTTTCTAGATTAGCAGGGGAGAGCTCAGGTGCTGAACCTATCAATACCTGAATGGGTGAAATAGATTCATCATCACATGGTAATTTTACAGCCACATGACCGTTTAGAATTTCGTATGGAGTAGTATCATATAGATGGATAAAATCTTCTCCTGGAATTATTATGTCTTGTAATAAAACAGTGACTGAATCTCTAACATTGATTCCTTTGGCTGACGCTTCGTCATGTTTCTCTTTCTCTTCGTTACTGGTCATATTAGTCATTGTTCCGTTTGTCCCCTGTGCAAAGGCTAGGGTTGCATTCATCATGCCAGTGTCATTTCCCATCATACCTGTATCGTTACCCATCATATCGTCTTGTGCAAAGGCTAGGTATGAATTCATCAGGCCAGTG
>JBHIVA010000075.1:0-8749 GCA_042138015.1 Nitrososphaeraceae archaeon
AGGTGTTAATAAATAAAGACAAATAGTTTAAAAAAGGGGTATTTATTGAACCAGTTTTTCATATAAATCTCACGATTTCAAAGGTAAAAATAAGGTATTTCTTTTTATACATTTCAAAAACCGGTCCTTTTTTGAACTGATTTTGTAAATCATAAAAATAACGAAAATCGTTCTTATGATAGAGTTTATTTGTTTTATTAAAAGATCATTTTTTGTCATAAATATGTAGTAAAACCCCTAGTTAACTTCAAGAAAACAAGAAGAAAAATATGATTTGACTTTATTTAAAATTAAAAAAGAAAACCTATAAAATTTATTGAATATTTCGACATGATTATTTGCAAGAATTTAGAGTTAATCATAGAAAATATACTGTTTATTCAAGTTGAAAAGCATAATATTTCTAAACTCGAGTTTAGAAATATATATCTAAAAATAACGATTAAGTATAGGATTCAGGAATGAAAGATAATGAGCAACAGTAGCGGTAATAATTTGTTACCCAATGACAATATCCCTACCACAAAAATCTCAGTTGATACAAACGAAGGCTCTGAATTTATTGAACAAATCATGAACAAAGTCCTTGAAGGAGAAAAGGTATCTTTTCAGGAGGCCCAATATTTGCTTTTGTCTACTAAAGACATCATTACTCTTGCGAAATGTGCTAATACTATAACAAGAAGATTTTGTGGTAATGTTGTAGATATGGAATCCTTAGTTAATGCAAAGTCAGGAAGTTGTCCAGAAGATTGCTCATTTTGCGCTCAATCATCTTTTTATGATACCGGAATATCCAAATATACTCTACTGTCTACTGAAAAACTCGTAGAACAAGCAAGAAATGCAAAAGATGGAGGTTCTACAAGTTTCTGCCTTGTATGTGCATATAGATCTCCTCCTGAAAAGGATTTTGAACATTTATGTCGATCTATTATAGAGATTAAAAATCAAATAGAAATTGATGTAAATGTTTCATTGGGATTTATGACTCTCGAACGTGCAAGAAGACTAAAAAGCTTAGGGGTTAAAAGATATAATCATAATTTAGAAACTTCTAAAAGTCACTTTTCAAAAATTTGTAAAACACATACTTATGAGGATAGAGTAAATACTGCCAAAATTGTAAAAGAAGCAGGACTTGAATTATGTTCTGGTGGAATTATAGGAATGGGAGAAACTCCTCTGCAAAGACTTGAACTTGCTTTTTCACTTGCGGAATTAGAACCAGATGAAGTACCAGTCAATATATTAATTCCGCGTGAGGGAACGCCGCTTATGGATAATAGTAATAACACCAGATTAACTAACGATGATATAATAAAAACAATTGCAGTTTGGAGATTCATAATGCCTCGGACTATTCTTAAAATAGCCGGAGGAAGGGAAGTTCATCTTGGAGATAGTGGAAAATATGTCCTTCAGGCTGGAGCTAATGGGATAATAACCGGCGGCTATCTTACCACTGGCGGAAATAAACATAATAAAGACATAGAAATGATTAAAGAAATTGGTCTCAAAATATGAGCATATTTACAATCAACTTGAAGGGTATAAAGAAAAAAATATCTACAGAGAGCTATTAATATCTCGTGTAAAAAAAGAGAAGAGGAAAGGTAATAGTAGTAACTCTTTTTATCTCAATAATAAAAAAGTAATAAACCTGTCTTCAAATGACTACTTGGGATTATCTCAAAATCCTGTTGTTTTAGAAAAAACTAAAAAATCTCTAAAACAGGTTTCACAATGTAGTTCTCGACTAATTTCGGGAAACGACATAAATATAATAAAATTAGAAAGTGTTTTATCAAAACATAGGAGCACGAAGTGCGCCTTAGTCTATCCTACAGGCTACATGGCAAACATAGGTGCAATCACATCTTTATCCACACTTGAACATGTCGTATTTAGTGACAGTCTAAATCATGCAAGTATTATAGATGCATGTCGATTGGCTAGATCAAAATCGATAGAAATTTTCAGACATAATGATATTGATCACTTGTCATTCTTGTTGAAAAAAAATTCTGAATATAAAAAGATCATTGTTACAGAAGGTGTATTTAGTATGGATGGAGATATAGCAAGGCTTGATAAAATATCTGATTTAGCAAGGAAATATGATGCAATTTTAGTTGTTGACGATGCTCATTCTGATTTTATATTCGGGAAATCTAACAATTATGGTGGAATTCCTGAATATTATGGGATAGAAAATAAAGTTGATGTCCATATTAGCAGTCTAAGTAAGGGTTTAGGATGTTTTGGAGGATATGTAGCTACATCAGAACTAGTACGTGCTTTTCTAATAAATAGATCAAGGCAGTTTATTTATACCTCAGCTATCCCAGAACATTTATGTGTATCAGCACTTGCTGCTATTTCTTTTCTAAAAAAAAATAAAAATATACAGAAGAATTTCTATTCACTTGCTAACTGGTTCCGTAATCAGTTAAAAGAATCTAGACTTAATATAGGTAATTCAGCTAGTCAAATAATACCTGTTATAGTAGGAGATGAAAAGTTAGCTATCAAGTTCTCAAAGGAATTATTCAAAAAAGGCATATTTATCCAAGCGATTAGATATCCAACAGTACCTATGGGAGATGCGAGACTTCGTATTTCTATTAATGCCTCAATAGAGAGGTCACAATTATTATATGTAAACAAGTGTCTAGTAACTATATCTCGCAAATATGGTATAATATAACATATAACCAGTAACATGTATACATTTAAGAAAGAAAATCCAATACAAAAAAATATAGTAGTAAAACTAAAGATATATCGTAAACTAAAAGAAAATAGTAATCCCTAGGCAAGAGTTTTTAAAAAATATTGTATAAAAATAGAGTTAAAAATAAGACTAAATTTTTTAGGTTATGTTTATTAATAAAATCTTTAGATACATATCAGATATTTCTTTACCATATGAAAATAAGATTTGATAAATAGTTGACCATCATATTGTAATGTAGTCTACTCACTTTAATCTATCTATACCTAATATTTTTTTGATGGAACTAGGTCTTAATATATCAGATAATAAAATTATCAATTACAAAGGAAGGGAACTAAAAAAATGAGTAAAATTAAGAAGGTTGCTAACCCATTTCTATATTTTGATAGTTATGCACAATTTTCTCTAGAAACAGATTGGTTACCTATTTAGAGATACTGAGAATTTTAATTTATCAATATCGTTTTGAATATTTATATAAAATTATTAGATAAGTAAATAAAAAATTAATTAATAACGATTAAATTTTTATTCTCAGAAAGAAATAATATTATCTCACTGGTTTGATAATGTTATTGTAATAAACATTTTCTAGTTTCCTTCATTCAATTACTATCAGTTTTTTCATAACGTCAAATTACCTTGATTCTATTATGTATCGCTGCAATTCCCTCTGTGAAATTATTCCAACACATTCTTCATTCTCTTTTACAATAAGTCTACGGATATTGTTTGTAAGCATGATATCTGCAGCCTCAGTGAGACTTGTAGATGAATCTACCGAGATTAATGGGCTACTCATTATGGTCTCAACTTTATTTTCTGGATCCAACTTTTCGCCAACAAATGATTTTAAAATATCTCGTTCAGTAATAATTCCAGTGGGTTTTCCTTCAAAAGTGACAAGAAGTGATCCAATATCACCACGTACCATCTTTTTAATGGCAAGTCTTATCGGGTCATTTTTTTCTACAGAAATAATACTTTTATTCATTACATCTTTTACGCTTTTTAAGTTTGAACTCACGACAATTATTATGTGTATTTCTATATAATAAATTTTAAGACAGTTACAAGTAAAAGGGTGAGGAATGATAAAAGAAAAGTTGCATTTAACTATGGGACGACTATTATCTGACTATTGCTCTTTATCTGCTAAACTCTTTACCATAAAATGCCCAATATGTTATTGAATCTTTGCCTACAAATTTGTAGCTGGTGTATATAGTACTTTTGCGTTTTAACGGTTTACATACATTATCTGAGCTCATAGTTCTCCGCTCAGGGGATATGATCTAATGAAGATTGTTATATAATCCTGACCATTGGGATCAGAGGCAGTTAAAATAATTTCTATAGGTTTATTTTTAGTTGTTATCACTGTCTTTGATGTAACCTGTGGCGGTTCATTGCCTAGTACTAATCTATTCATTTATTTATATAATACAAGAGTTTAATCACAAATAGAACTTGTATTTCTTTATAATTCACTTTACTTAAATTCACTTTATTTCAAAATCAAAAATTTGTTTATTTTTTTCTCCTTCTTTCCTCCCTATATGTTATTTATCTTGACCTGGATCCGCGATCTATGCATAGATATACTAAATTTAAAAATAATCTGAGACTTTATTTCCTAATAATACTATATCTTTTTCCTCTAATCCCTTGTATGATTATTTCTATACCCTGAATAACAAGAGCGATTACTATGGCTAACACCAAGATTATGAAACCCATTTCTGGAGCAACCAAAACGAATATTCCTAAGGCTATTGAAACTATACCTGTTGCAAGTTTTATAGTCTGATGTCCCTTTTTATCATTTTTACTAGATCTACTACCAATTATTCTTACTACACCATTAATCAAAAGAGCTATTGCTATAACCCAAATCAAAAATTTTATACTGCTTTCTGGATTTGAAATAGTAAATATTCCAAATGCGAGAATTGCTATCCCTAATATTATATCTATAATACGTGATTTTTTTGGTAAGTGGGGAAAAATGATTCCAGAAAAAATATTTTCGCTTCCTACTATAACTAACGTAAAAGCAATTAACGCAATGGTAGTCAAAGGAGTGAGTTCTGGAATCGCTACTGCCAAAATTGATAAAATGACTGTTAAACTACCTAATGCTATCTGAGTTGAACGGATCCAAATCGGGACAGAAACTTCCTGTGTCATAAGTTAGATGTCTATCTTATTAATCTGAAACTTCTTAATATGTTGTTGTTTTCTTTGTTCTTTTAACTTAGGTAATTTAAAAATCAATTTCCATATTTTTATAATCATATCCTTAGATTTGTGTTTTAAAAATTAAACTTTTATTAAAAAAAGGGGTAAGTTTTAAAGTTCAGGGTAAAGAATACTGGTTACTTCTTTACAAAAGAAGAAAAACGTGATTATACTAAAATAACCGATTATAAATAAACTGCATAATTGTTACTTTACAACTTTATTTAAGAAGAGCATTTTTTTATATGCGGATACAGATATTAATTTTTTATTTCTCTATAATGCTGTTTATAAAAATTTATTTGTATCATGTAAATAGGCTCTGTTAGGTTAAGATAAATTCAAGAAGGAAATATTAAAAAATCTACGAAAATTGAGCATAGAACATATTAGAAAAAGTAAGCATTGAGATTACATTATCCTTAAGTTAACAAAGCCTGTAAATATATAAAATAAAAAAATAAAAATTTGTGATTTTTATCTATTCATTCGCTCCAATTGTTGGTGGAATAAATCCCATTTTTCGCCCTCTCACTCCAGCTACTAGAATTTGAATTCCAGTTATGAGAATAGCTATTCCAATCAGATACCCTACAAAGGCAAAACCAAATACTGGTGATACCATTATGAAAATAGAAATAGCAACAGATAAAACTCCTACACCTATACCAAAGAATCTATCTATTTTACTTTCTGATTTTTCTCCTGCTCCATGCGTTATTCTTGAAATACCATCAAATAATAATGCAAATGCGATTACATAGATGACCACTGAAGTAGCTACGAACGGGAACATTAGTGCAAGGCCAGCTAATATTAGAACCAATACACCTAATCCTATGCTCGCAAGACGAGATTTACTTTTGAAGAAAATTCCTGTGATAATTTTTTCAATTCCAACTATAAAGAAAAGAATTGAGATAAAATATACTAATGATATGGTTGTAAATACAGGAAAGGTCAAAACTATTAAGGAAATTATAATTGCTATTATCCCTAAACCTATTTGAGCCAGACGCATCCATCCATGAGTTTTTGAATTCGATTCTTTCATCATATCCAAGTAGGTTCCAATTCGTTGGTTATATATATTTATATACATTCATATTAATAATTCTAATTGTACAGTGTAGTAAAATTCTCTTCCAAAAATGAAATTTGGTTTTGTTTTTGTTAATAACATTCAAATGTGCTAAATATTCTAAACCATAATATATAAATAAAATTTTAAAAATCTTATTTATTATTAACAATTATCAATATTTTTCATAAAAATTAAATAAATTCTATCAATATCTTAATCAAATAATTATTACTTAATAAAAATAACATTAGGGTTGATTTAGGAAATAAAGATCCTTATTAGTATGAAGATAATAGTAGTATTACCAATAACAGGTCATATTTTATTTCCATTATGAGTTGTCTAAAAAAAAATTTAGAAATTATGATTATAGATTATTAACGTAGAATAAAAATACAATCAAGCTTCTATAAAAACAGGAAACATTCTAACAAAATAATTGAATTAGAATTAGAAAAAAATTTGTTTTCACGAAAATAACCAGCGATTATAGAACGACTATCGAAAGAAATAAAAAAAGAAAATTTTAATAACAAACATTGAAGGTTAATCAAATAAAATTTGATGTACCCGATGATTCCTATGATGAATTTTCCTTTTATATCAAGTCACTTCCCTCAGAAATGATTTTGTTCGGTCTCAGATTTGCGTATAAAAGATATTCTGCTGAAAGTGGAGGTTATCTCTTTCCAGGAAGAAAAAGTTTAGTAAAAAAGGAGACAGACTTACTCACCAAAGACCAGGCAAAATGGAGATTGGAAAATTGGAAAAAAATGATAAAAAGTTACAGGGAAAAGGGATACAGTTATCCCACTATTTCAAGAATTAAAAAAGAAATTAAAAAGGTTGCTATACCCTGACTTTTAAGTTATCAGAGGATAGAGAATGGTTGCTCATCCCTTTACTTACTGCTGTATGGGGAACTAATACATTGAAACCTCTGATCTTTGTGAATCCACTTCTTCGTTGGTGGGAAAATCTGGGAATTTATCTTTCATGTTCTGTTCCACAACTATGCTAGCTTCTTCTAGAATCTTCATTGATTCATCAGTTATTCCTCCGAGTCCTGTTATTTCTGTGTTTGGAATTTGTCCCGAATCAGTCATGATTCCAGACAAGAGATCTGATATTTGTCCAAATGATTGGTCAGCTTCTGGCATCATTGAAGATAATCCGCCATGAATATTCTTTATAACCGACATGGCAGGACTTAAGGTAACTACCACATCTCCTAATTCTGTAATTGTGTTCAATCGTAACTGTATCTGTTCCATAGCAAGTTTTGCTGAACTTATCATTTTGTTCATTTTTCTAATCTGAGATAATTCATTTGATAAGACCTTAGCATACTGGCTATCATGATTTTGCATAGCGTAAACAATTCGTTTAAAGATAAGTTGATCTTTATCTTGCATTTTATTTGATATACCTTCTAATTTTGTAATTTGAAGTTGTAATTTCCTTTGTGCCTCTTCTATCTTTGGTTTTAGAGGGGCATGAGGTTTCATATTTTCAACAAACTTGTTTTCAAGAAGCTTGTTTGCAACATTTGAAGTAATACTATCATTGGTTGCCGGTTTTACCCATCTTCTATTAAATGACATTTTCCTCTATAATCACTATCCTTAAAAGAAAAAAGTCATTTAAAATTTGCAAAGTAAAAAACATTAGACCAATTTAATAGAAAATTAGAGCAAAATAAATCTACTAGTAAAGTTTGACTTAATAATAATTTTTTTATGATGTTTTCTACAAAATAATACTAGATCAGGTAATTATTGCTAAAATTGCCTAATTCTTGTACTGCTAGAATAAACAGAATTTAGTTTAACTCAAAAAAGTCATGATAGCAACGTGATAAACATAAAATGAAAAATCTATTTCTAATATTTCGCACCACTACCAAAGATATTTACACAAGATTTACTTTTACTAAACGTACTTGATCGAAGAGTTTTTTTATTTTTTGATTAATTATTTATCGGTATTTGTTGTCTAATTTGGGACTTAAATTAGCATAATAGAGTGTTTAAAAAATTATCCATGAAGTAGAGTTAATTATTACAATTAAGAGAACAAGATATTTATTGAAAACAACAATACAATAAAATGTAATAGGATTATTTACAAATAAATATTAAATAAAGAAATACCTTATGTATCCCATAACAAATCACGAGTGTAGTATTTTTTTATTGTTATATTTCATAATATAAGATACTTCAATCATTCTATTATATTGATCGTAGTATTTCAATGATTAGTAAATAAGGCTCTGTTAAGTTAAATTCAAGAAGAAAAAGTAAAAAAAATCTATCGAAATTGACCATAGAACATATTAGAAAAAACGGATATAGATACTACATTATCCTTAAGTTAACATCTATGAAAATCTCCATCTGTATCAGGTCCTCCTTATGTTCCTGTCAACCGTAATTTTCTTTAATAATTCATCATATTAAAAATTATCTAAAATAGCATACGCTATATATGTTACTTTCCATTCATTTTTATTTTTTCATTCTTTTTATTTTCTTATTTTTTATTTCGGCTAACAGGCGGCAAACATCTATTCACCTTCTTTATGAGGTAGTAGTATAGCCGCTCGGATATTGGTTCAGTCAGAGCCTCACTCTCATATGGAGTATGTTAACTTTGAACCTAGCCTGTATACAAAAGGGCAT
>JBHIVA010000076.1:0-8716 GCA_042138015.1 Nitrososphaeraceae archaeon
TAAACTCAAACCAAGAAAATACAAATACAGTGAATACATTACTACAATAGTGGATGTTCTATTTCTTTCAAATTTCAACAACATATATTGTTAGAATAGAACATTCACAGCTAAAGCTCTTTTGTTAAGTTAACACCGCCGGCAAATGTAATCAATTATTTTTATTATATTCATTAACATACCAGCAAAAAACCAGATAACTGTAATGATTTACAATTGTATTACATATAGCTATGCAAAATAAAAGATGATCAAATCTCATAATAAAAAATTAATTAACTAATTAGAACTCTATTTATAATTAAGTTACACTATCGCCTAAATATAAGAAATTATAGATTTATAGAAAATTTTCGAATCATTCACATGAATATATATTATAACAGTGTCAAAATATATTCTTTATATACATTCTCTTTTTATTACATATTGGACATATTTTAGTATCAATATTATATTCATTTTTAAGAATAGTGGTACACCAATAACAAGATTCACACAACAGAAATCTACAATCGCTTTTTTTATAATATGTTATTTTTGTAATTATGGATTCTTTATTTATAAAACGTACACCATAAGTATTTAGCGACATATTATTTATGCTATACTTTATCATATATACATGGGTGAACAGCGTTAAAGGTAAAGATGGTAACGATTTAAAATAATAAAAAAAAGTTTTTAAAATGACTAAAAAATAAAAACATGAATAAAATATTGGAATGTTTATACTTTCTGGCAAGAGGATATAAGTAGATGATCTAATATATTTCACAAAATTAGAAATCTTCTTGGTCAAAAACTCTATATCTATTCTGATTTATTTTGATTCAACTATAATTTTCTTAAAGAATCCAAAATACAACTTTTATAAATTCGTAAGAAAAGTCTATCTCAAATAAATTGTTAATTATTTTTGAACTTGTATAATTCATTAGTATTTATATCTAAAAAGACTTTATTTTTCTTATATCTTTCAATCAACTCAACAGGAAATTTAAATATCTTCTTTCCGCGTACGGTTAAATATACATTATCAATAGATATTATGTTACCTAATTCCATTCCATCTTTTGTTTTCGCAATCATATGAATTAAGTTGCTCCAATTACAGGACATATAGATTTTTATCATGAATAATTACATCTAAAAGAATATATAACTATTAGTTAACAATGTTAATATATAGCATCAAGATCTAAAAGTTTTTAAAAAATGATATAACAAGATTAACTTAAGTTTAAATATATAACTTTAAACAGATCGTTATATATTTAACTAAAATTTATTCAAGTAAATTGTAGGATCTTGTTAGACATCTTATTATATAAATATAATTAACTTTGTTAACCGTTATTTAAATAGAAGAAAAAGAAATGATATAAATAAGTTTTAGAGTATGAATAAACGAAACAAAACAGTAAGTAAGAGAAATTATAAAAAATTTCCTAAAATAAGAATTTTAATTTTATCGTTTATCTTTACACTTGGAGTTTTAATAATATATGGTGGAATCAATTCTTTAAAATCCTATAATGGAAATTTTTTTTCGTCACCACCAAGAAATATATTTCTCAAAGCTTTATACACACCAACTCATGGCTACACATATACTAGTCAATCAACTGGTACAGCTAAAATATTAAATAGTGGAGGAGGCAGCAGTGGCAGTGGAGCTAGTCAGGGAACTACATTAACGCTTAATCAAGGAGGTTCTTTAGCAATTCATCTAATAAATGAGGACTCTGAAAAACATTCAAAACATAATTTAAATATAGATGAGTTTAATGTTCATACAAAAGATTTAGGATATTTTCAAAGTCAAACAATTACCTTTACTGCAAACAAAAGTGGAACATTTGATTATTATTGTAGCATTCATCCTGAAATGAAAGGCAAATTAATAGTAGATAAATAAATCAAAATGCAAATAGATAATACATACCTAATAAAAGTGAGATCGAATAGAAATGGAACGAAATAATATTATATCAATCTTAGATGGCTTTATTGAACAGATAGACAAAATCAGAAAATTCCTTATTGGTGTTTCCATATCATCAATAATTCTTACACCTATAGCTATTTCATTAGCAGTTTTCTTATTTACTCATCCCTCATTCTTTCGAGTTTTAGAAGCAGAAAGTGAATTTGGATCAGGATTGGTTTTTTTTATATCGGCTGTGTTAATGGTATCTATAATACTTTTTATTGTTGGAATTTTACAATATAGACGAATTAGTTCATGGCATAAGAAACATCTCATTTATAAAAAAGAGCGAGATGAGATGAACAGATATATTTCCAAACAACTTCATTGGGAAATAGATAAAACTGATGAGGAAACAAAATGATTATTGATTACTTTTAATTCTTAACTAATCTTTTTGTAACAATCACAATTAACTTATTTTCTTGGAAAAAATTTTTCATACGGTTCTAATATCTTTGAGTAAAATTCTAATCCCTCAGAGGTTATCTTATAATTAATTATCTGTTTTTTTCCTATAAATTTATGACTTTTTGAAATAAAATTATTTAGTTCTAATTCATCAAATATTTCTTTATGTTTTGTTAAATTTAATCGACAATACAATAGGAGAGATGATTGATTTATCTCTCCAAATTCAATCAGTTTAGTTAGGATATCAATAATTAAGTATACTCTATCCCTCTGCAATAACTGATCAAATTCAATTTATAATTTAATCTTCTTAAAAGGTTTTGTATGAGTTTGCTCCAAAAATGTTTAAATATATAAATTTTCAAAGTTTTTAATGGACTGATAGATATAAAAAATTTTTCAGTGAATTATATTAATACTAATCCATTATTCCTTTATTTATAATGTATAATGCATGTTAAATGGATATATTAATAATGCATAAATTCTATTTATTATAAAGATATTCAACATTTTCCAAGATTAGCTTGATTTGATTAAAATGCTATTCTTTTATCAGATATCCTTCTCGATTGGCTTAACGTAAATTGTTTTGTTACCGATTAATAAACCGAAACTAGCGAATGATTTTGTAGTAAATAACAAACAAGTTATTACATCTGTTATGTTTTATATTGAAATTATTCCAATCCAATACCTACTTGATTTTTTGCCAATTGAATGTATTTATCTTGTGTTTCTTGAGGTAATAAATGAGTATATTGTCCTGTTGCTTCAAAACCCATATTACATATAATAAGTGGAATTGCATTTTGGGCATATTTATTCAAGAAAGAATCCTTAGATTGTTCATTTCGTAAATCTGTATCGCTAGAAATACTATTCATCTTCATAAAATACTCAACGCAAGTTCCAAGACCTTCAGAATCAATATTATCTTCCATCTGTGTAAATATATTCTTATTTTGTATAACAATACAAGAAAGGATTGCTAAGAAAAGATAAAATGAAATCTTCATATGTGTACGAACATTAATAAATACTGTAACTGGATTACCTTTTCTAAAATTCTCAGTTCTTTATATTAACTTGATTATTTTATATCTGTTCTTTTAGTATTTTATAGTAATACTTTGAGACTGTATTCGTATTAGATAGAGTAATTTGGATATTAGTATACAGGTTGATTTCGGTTGGAATTATTTAATGTACTATCTTCTGTTATGCCTTTTCGATATTATTTCTCTGCTCAAATTTTAAATAATAGTAAATACTTAATACGATAATGAAATATAACACATGTTTTATTTTTTTAATTGCTATGAGTGGTATTGTAATCTCTAGTCATACAATTTTAATGGCAGAAAACTCCTATGGCCAGGTTATTTCTAATGGATTAGAAGAGTCTGATCTTTATTTACAAATTTCTCAAATATTAGAAAAGACTGAAACAAAATTAGGTGAATTGACCCAAACAATAAATTCAGGAGAAACCGAAAACGCATTAGAAATCGTTTCAAATATTACTCTTAATATCAAGGAAGTTAGAGAAGGAGTAAATTTACTAGTAGATAATCCTATCCATGGAGGAGATTAATTCATAATTCAACTATCAATTAGTTATACCTTTTAATTTTATATCGTTCTTTAGATTTTAATGATAAATATAGGTACTTTCTATAATAGTTAAAAATTTTATTTCTCCTAGATATTGTTTATTATTTTTTAATATAAAATGACCTATAACAATCAATTATACCAGATCTTTACTCACAAAAGGACATTTAAATACTAGATTAATTTAATTTATAAAAAAAATTCCACTTGATTTCATGATTACAACTAAGATATTATTTAAAAAACTCAGATTTCTGTTAGGTACTTTCATTTTATATATGTTAAGGTACTGATGTAAGTACATTTCCTATTATCTTGGTTATTTTAATATAAGTCGAACGGAAATGGTCGAATTATGAATATACATTAATGAGTCTAAAATACTTTTGACAAATATTATCGTAATAAAATTTAAAAGGATTTAATATTTTAATTATATTAAATATGCATACCATATTATAGCAATATTGTCAAATTGTTCATGTTGAAGTGGGTTTATTTTTCTTGATGTTTTACCCATTACTTTCAATATATCTTTCAATTTATTTTATCAATCTGGTTAAATGAAATTCCTATTCTTTCATTTTTAAATACACATCTTAAATTCTATAACAAAGTAGTCGTTTTCCTGATTTACGAATTCAACTTATTCTATTTGCAAATGAAGTAACTTTAAAGAGTTATATATTAATCCAACGGATTTTCTTTAATGAGATCATTTTTTTTAAATCGCCTTGGAGCATTTCAAATGATGCTAATAACAGTGATAGTAGCATTGTCCTTTGAAATATCGTTGACTTATCAACAAATTTATGCACAGTCAAATAATGATTCGGCAGTTTCAACATTAGATGATTTAGTAAATAAACTAGTTACAGGTGTTAAACTTGAAAATATAATTACTTCTCCAGGTGAAGTTCACGTGGGTGACACGTTCGAGGTAAATGCTACTGTGATAAATACATTACCATTAAATATTACCTTTATTGCGGGAAACTGTAACTCAGACTTTTCAACTGTTCTTTTTAATAATGTTGAAGAAACAATGTCTCCAAAATGCATGAACAAGGTATTACCAACAATACTTCAAACAGGAGATAAAGCCACAGTTCAGGAGAGTAGCGGTACAGGAAAACAATATAAAGCAGTAGCAGAGGGTGAAGCAAAAGGAAATGCTATTTTGTTATATGGTATAGAAGTCATACCAGAAGGTTCCTCATTTAAAACATCATTGCTAAGCCAAGTAATTCAACCATTTGAGTTTACAATCCTTCCATAATTTTTTTAATAGTATCGTAGGCCTCTTATAAATTCAGTAATAATCTTATGTTGTAAACTTTATTTTTAATGTATGAAACAAATGGCTAGAGATGAAATACGATTTTTTCTTCTTCAGGGCACTTTTACAGGAAAATTAGGAACAATAAATGATGATGGAACTCCACATATTGTTCCAATATGGTTTATTCTAGATGATGAGGGGAATATAGTTTTTAATACAGGCAACAAATCTATAAAAGCAAAAAATATTCGACGTGATAATAGAGTTCGCTTCTGCGTTGACGACCAAATTCCTCCTTTTTCATTTGTTACTCTCGATGGAAATGCAGAAATAATTAGTGATATACCAGGAGAAGTTTTTAAATGGGCTAAAAAAATAGCAGCAAGATACATGGGTAATGATAAAGCAGAACAGTATGGCAAGAGAAATAGTTCCACAGGTGAATTACTCTTGAAAATAACACCAAACAAAATTATTGGTCAAAAAGACATAACTGGATGGTAAATCAATTGAAGTCTATATATTCAATTTAATTGTTCTTTTTGAAGGAAATGAGTAAAAATAGATTGGGACCCAATATTTATATCATTAAATTAACAGATTAACATATAATAAAATCATTCTATGTAAAGATCCGAAACTAAATTAGATTCATTTAATTTTAACACTTTTGATTAGAAACATTTTGATATTAACCATGTATTTACATTTGCTGTTAAATGATAAGTAATTGAAGAAATTTATTTCGTTAACTTATTGAAATTAGTGTGATGAATACGATGAAGATTCTGTTCCAATCGTTTACTTTATTCTCTTTGCTTCTTATAACCCTAATTATCATAACCTTAAATCTCAATCAAATTTATGGAGAAGATCAATTTAACTCGTCCATTAGTATGCTTGAAAGCATTGCAAGTGGTGATGTTACAAACAATAGTGTAATTCTATGGTCTAGGACAAATCAGCCTTCGATAATGAATATAGAATACGCGAATAATCCAATGTTTCTAAACTCCTCTTCAAAGTCAAAATTGGTAAATATTGATACCGATTTTACCGGACATATCAAATTGAATAATTTATCTCCAGCAACAACATATTTTTACAATGTTTGGTTTTCTTCTATTGACAACGATCTAACAAGTTCGCCTATAATGGGAAGATTTACGACAGCACCGAGTCCCTCCATATCAGGAAATTCGATTAGTTTCATCGTAGGTGGAGATATTGGTGGCCAAACTTTTTGTCGCGAGGTAAACAATGGGTATTCTATATTTGAAAAAATGACAGAATTATCACCCAAGTTTTATATCCAAAATGGAGATATGATATATGCAGATGCTATCTGTCCAAAAGATCGACAATATGGAGGAGAGAATATTCCAGGAAACTTTCCTAGTATTTCAGATCCAAAAGTTAATTGGAATAATGTAACACAAGTACATGACATTTATCTAGACCACTGGATTTACAACAGAGGAGATATTCATATGCAAAACTTTCTTAGAAATTTTTCAATGTATATTCAATGGGATGATCATGAAGTGATTGACGACTTTGGGGCAAATTGGTCTTACTGGAATATTGATAACATGAATAGAACAGGGTATCATAATTTGGTTGAAGAAGGGAGAAAATCCTTCTTTAACTTTTCTCCAATAGATAGGAACATAACTGATCCAAATAAGATTTATAGACTATTTCATTGGGGAAGCGATCTTGATCTGTTAATTCTTGATGCTAGATCAGATAGAAGTAGGAATGATCTACCTGATACGATAGCAAACAACAAAACTTTGCTAGGAAAAGAACAACTTGCTTGGTTGAAAAATACACTTTTAAATTCTGATGCTACCTGGAAGGTCATTAGTAGTGACGTTCCACTTTCAATTCCCACGGGATTAGATTCACCAAAATATGGACACGATTCATGGGCTAATGGAATAGGATTTGATTTTTCTTCCAAAACTGGTTTTGAAAGAGAACTAAGAGATTTAATGAAATTTATAGATGACAACGATATTAAAAATATAATCTTTGTCACTACTGATGTTCATTTTCCTGCAATATTAAGATATGATCCAGACATTAATGGAGATGGAGATACAATAAATATCTATGAGATCATCTCTGGTCCTCTTAGTGCTTTTCCATTTGGTCTTCCATTTGTTCCAATTTTGATGCCAGACCCTACCTTTCAGCCCACGATTCTGTATGTGGAAGGTGGAATTTTTAACTTTTCATATATAAGAATATATGAAGATATTGATGGCAAAAGTCACCTCTTAGTAGATATAATTGGAGAAGATGGAATTCCACGTCCAGATTCGCATTTGGAATTGATAACATAATAACATAACACCTTACAAGTCAGTTTTACAACGATATATTGAAGAATACTTGATTATGTAAATCGAAACAATCTGCTCATTTCTATATCTGGATTCATCAAATTGGATTTATAGAAATATTTAGGTATAAAGATTTATTAAAGTAATACAGAATGTAAGATAAACCTGGAATATAACTGTCCTTCCCATACTCCGAGTAAAGTTTCTAAGCTTGGTTTTTTATTTTTATATCTATTAAAGATTTTTATCGCTCTTAGTTTGTACGGAATATTATTAATTTATTTTATTTTAAATTCATTTTTTCCTAGTTCTAGTATAAACCTATATTTTTGAATGTTATCAAAGAAAATATCACTTTGTTCAAATTAGTTTCAAGTTCTTTAATTCAAGATTTGCTACTTTGAGTTACTACCTGATCCAATTCTGTATATTTTCAATTAATTAAATTATACGAAAGAGACCGTTGAAAAGAACATTTGATCGAAAAATCTAAGAAATTCTTTATTATGGATGATATCATCTCCAAATATACCAAAGCTAATAACTTTTCCTTTACCATAATCCAGTTCATAGGCTGCTACGAGAATATTATAAACAGATTGTGCTTCATAATCTATTAAAATTTTTACATTTGGATTGGTTATATATTGTTCTTCATGTTGTACATAAGAAAACGGGTTATTTTTAAAGTCTATATGGCATGCTTGACCACAATTAAAAAAATTGCTACCTACCCATTCCCGAGTTTCAGTCATCCACCTTTCCAAAACCGACCTCCAAGCCTTATCACCGTCAAAAGCCCAACTATGCCCGTCAACTAGAGTTACCTCATTAGTCATAGGATTGTATATGACTTCTGTATAGAATACATTTGAATTGAATAAAATGAGAATACCACCATTTTCTACAAATTTTTTAAAATTATAATATTCATCATTGGTTACATATTCTTGATGTCCTAGTATCAATACATCATAATTATTCTGGTTGATATTATCAAGAATTAATCCATTGTGTACATCCTGGTCTGTCAAAAATGTAATGTCAATATCGTTTGAA
>JBHIVA010000077.1:0-8710 GCA_042138015.1 Nitrososphaeraceae archaeon
GACTAAGACCAAGAAAGTATAGATAAAGAGAATACAGTACAATAAAAGAAGAGGTTTTATTTCTTTCAAATTTAATTTTATTCATATTATGAATTGAAGTTGAATAGCTATATCTTTTGCTGCTTAACTTAACAGAGCTCTCTATTGGGATAAATTTAATAATTTTTATTATATATTTTTCCTTTGAAAAGTACTTTTCATATGAAGGTTCAAGATCTGTTATGAATTAAATATCCAGTTTCATTACCATGTACCCAGAAATGTGCTTGAAATTGTCTACCAAAATTAAGTACAAATTTTAACTTAAGTAAACTACACATCTTTTATTTTTTCTATTTTGTAACTGTAAAGTATTATGAGATGTTAAATCTATAAAATTCAGAGGATAATTTATGTTTACCATTTTTAGTTTAATCAATTTGTTCTATAATAACAGATATTAAGATTTTTTAATTAAAAATGTAACTTAATTGCTAAGCTAACCTATCATCTCAAATATAGAAAAATAGGATTTTAGTAATCTTCAATTATCTTCATTTTTTAATTTTTTAACCTCAATTTGAATTGCTTCTTGCAAAGCAGGATCTTGACACATTGGTATAGATTCTGGTTTTAGATTAGTCCTTTTTGCACAAAATCCTATTAGGTGTTCGTCCTGAGCCTGTTTAATTTTTTTTTCTGACGATTCATCTAATTCTTCCTCATACTTCTTAAGTTCTTCTGAACTCCATTTCGATTTCTCCTCTTCTAATCTCTTTTGTTGATGTTTAAGTTCTTCTGGATTTAACCATGATTTCTGAGCTTCTATTCTCTCTTCTTCATACTTTAGTACTTCTGGACTCCATCTGACCTCTTCGTCATTGTTTTCATCTGAACCCAATTTTATTGAATTAGTCATCTTCATTGAATTAATCATTTGAATTACTTTCTGTTCTAGATAATCAAATTGATTTCCTAAAGAAGTAAATGATCCCATCAATAATTCATTTCCTATCTTAGCATAAAACATCATAAAGTAATTTCGAGGATAAGAATTAAAAGAATATTGTGACTGGGAATAAACAAACTTACATACAATATTTTCTTGAATTTTCATTTTGCCACATTCAATTCCTTCTTCTAATTGTCGGTCAATGTATAAATCTTGATTCAAAAAAGTTGGTACTAGTTGTTTGGTAATCTGTTTAATTGACTTATTGGGCATAGAATTTGATGTAAATCCTATTACTAATGCAGTCTCATCGCCAGCCGTTTTCTTATCTACAAATGCTACTTCTTCTCCATCAAATCTATTATTGTTAGGAATCGCAATCCATATAGATGGATCATATTCTAATGTAAACTTCCCTCTAGGATCTTTATATGTAGTTAATTTTAGTTTTTGTAATTGTTGTTGATCTTTTAATTGTTGTTGATTTAGAGATTCTATTTCATTTTCTTTCTCATTTGGAATCATAAAAGATGGCTTCTTTTTTTCTGATATTGGTTGAACCTCTTTTGATGATGAGGATTGTAGTTTTTTATGTGGATCGAAAAGTTCAATTGAATTTAATATATTTTTAATATTTGAAAGATATTGATAAAAATTATTATTATCTGATTGATATGTTAATTTATAAAAAATATCATTATTAAAAAAATCACGATTTTTAATCCATGAAATAAGATAATGATATTGTGTATTACCTCCTAGTGACGTATATTCCATTTGCATCGCAGATATATTAGCATTAAGAGTTGTTTGGTTGTCATTAATCAATGAAAAAGTCTTTATTGGTTCATAGTATTTTGTGTAATCATATTGCACAAATTCGACTAAAGATTCACATTTACATTCATTTTTGAAGTTGTCACCTTGTTGAATCCGTACAGTTAAAGATGTATTATTGTTATTTATATTTTCTAATTTAAAAACACATAATGGTAGATCACAATTTGATTGATTTGCACCATGTAATTTCCATGATTCATCATATTCAAATTTTAATCCTAATTCTTTAGCATTAAACTCTTCTGCAGATACGTTATGTAAGATAATTGAAATCGATATTAGGAAAATAAGAGAAACAAATATCAGAGATATATTGTTCTTTCTCTTCATTTTTAAATAAATCGACTATCATAATCTTCTATATAACTATTTTGAAATAAAAATTATTCAATCTTTTAATGTAATAGATCTAATGATCTCAAGCATTATAGGCTCCATCTCCTCATAATGTGTCACTGGCCCTCCAGACATTAATGTATAGTAACGTGAATTATCATCAAAAAATGACATAGAGATCAGAATTCCATATTTATCATCACTTAGATAATCAATTTTTGAAGCATATAGTTCAGAATATGCAGGTAGTTCACCAATTGTGATTTCTCCATATGGATATGATTCTACTTTATAGGAATCTATCATTTCAGATGTTGCACCTATAAGCCAAGAGTCGTAGTACATATCAGGATTTTCCCTTAAATATTCTGATTCTATATGTCCAGTAGACCCTTGAATTAACATGTTAGTCTGGGGATGTTTTAGTTGGAAATCTTGTGTATCAAATTTACTTGTAGGTAGAGTTAAACTCCAATCTGGAGGGTGTTCAAAAGTAATTGTTTCTGTTTCGCTTGTTACCCAATCTGTCTTGTCTACTTGTCCAAAAGTCTGATTTGTAATAACGAGAGATAATACTAATATTGTGCTTGTAACTACTAGCATAGCTAATGTATTGGTCAATAAATGTGAAAGAATCAACTATTATAAAAATATCAGATAAGCTTTTTTCTAATTATTTTTCCTTATTCAAATTATATAATTTTTTTCTGAGTAGATAATTTTTTGCTATAGATATTAATTTAATATCTATTGTACATCCTAACACATCTAGTATCATTAAACTCATTACGGAGTTAACGGAATCTTACCTTCTATTATTTTTTTTAATTTTTTATTGCAACTAGGTTCCAAACTACATTGAGCTGCTTCTAGAGCTATTTCGTTACGAGTAAACGGATCGACATTCTTTATGTCTCCTACATTCAAGTTGTAGTTATAAAATCCATAAGCACAGGCAATAACAGCTGCGGCTTTATAAGTCTCATCTTCTTTGTATATGCGGGGTAAGGGATTAACATAATTATCAGCACAATCTAAAAGTTGTCCCTTACTATTTCCTTTTGAAACAGTTTCTAACTTTGTATTTGTATTACTGTCGATAAACTTCAGAGAATTTATAAAATGATTACGAATTTCTGTATTTTCAGCGTTATTAAAACTATTGATATTCGTGGTGTCTCCTCTGTCAGGTTCACCTAAAAATACGATGTGATATTGAGTATCTCCTAAATTAACAGACCATGATTGAACAGCTCGTTCTGATGTATCTTCATGCATTACAAATTCAAATGATCCTATTTTTTCATTATCTATAGTTAGATATTTAGGCTCTTCAATTATCTTTGCATTTCTCGTATACTGTTGTTCAAATGAAGGGCTTATCAGATTCTGAAATACTACTTCAGTAAAATCCTCAGTACTTTTAAATTTCCATGTTGGATCATAATATTTATCTATACTAATTTCTTCCCCTGATGAACTTTGAATTAATATTTCAGGTACAACTTCATGTTGAGAATTACTCTCTGTAGTTTTTTCTGTTAAAGACCAACTGATAGGAAATTCAAATTCTATTCCATATTTGTTACTTGTATGTTTGTAGTATTCTGTTGCAACTACCTCATTATATTGAAGTATTAAAAATAAACTCAAAATGATAGATAATCCTAATGAGAACATCAAATGATAGATATTCATCAATATTAGAGAATTCCTTGAAGTACATAAACTTTATTCCATAATATTGAATTATAATAAAGTTATATAAGATTCAATAAGTATATTGACAAGATTCTGGATCTAAATTTGGCTTTTTTGCACAAAAGTCAATTATTTTTTTTATTAACATTTTTTGCATTCTCTATTAATATGTCTCCTGCGAGATGTTTATACATGAAAAAATATGCATTTTGATCATAAATAGCTTCATTACAATTAACAAACGGTTGATAATAACCTTCACTCTTTAAAGTTTGACAATACAATAATCTGATCAGATTTGGTTTTATTTTCTGCAATGTCTTGTGCAGTAAATCAATCTCCATCTGTTAATTCCTTTAAAACATCTTTGGTATTCTCATCAAGACCAATTAACCTATCTCCAAAAAATGTATCAAAATCATGTCCTAGGGGGCCAAAAAGTTTTCCAGTTTCAGTTTCATAGGCTGCCCTAGAATTCCCGACAGAAATACTAAACAAAACCCCGATAATCACTCCTATAACTTCTTTATGTTTCAAATTGATTCCACTTTATATTAGTATTATAAAACCTTTTCTTACTAGTTGTTATACTTATTGACAGATCGATGTAAACTTAATCATTCCTTTATAACAAAATTTTTATTTTATTTTTAATTAATCTAATTAGATGGAGCCTCAATTGTCATATACAGCTAAAACCACAGAGGCTAGATCGGCAGACAATATATAATTACTTTTCAAAATATTAATACGTGTTCATATAAAAGGCATTTATATAATGTCATAAAGATCTTAATGATATAATATATCAGAATTTATCAATATATATATTTACATCATTAAACATTCAAAGAATATCATCGCTATTTCTTTCACTGATTACATTATTACTTCTTGTAAGAAATTTAACTTGATGAACTTTGATAACTCTTGGTCTTAATTGTAAAAACTGAATTTGTTCGTCTTTCAATTCCTTTCTTTCTCTAGCAAAATAAAAAGACCTAAACGTATTCAATTGCTCATCTACTGTTATTGATATTTCTTTATTCTGGTTTATTAAATATATATTGACTAATTCATTATAGTAAAAGTTTAAAGCTCCAGTGTTCTATAATACAAAAATTGAAAAATGCCATACTAACTAATTCAGAACTAGATTGGTTAACTGGAAAAAAGAAAGTATCAAAAATTTATGAATATAGAATTAAAAGCGATATAAAAAAGAAAATAACCATCCTAAAACAATTAGAATTACCTTTACTAGCAAAACATGGCTTTACCAACGATCTGAGTGTATTTCCTCAGCTGAATGAATATCCTCAGCTTTCAACATCAATTAATAGCAACCAGAATCAAATACGCCCCGACTCACATCCAATTCGTGCTCAAAATAGTAGCCTTGGGCGGGATTTCCCGTGTGTTTCCACACTTTTGGACCCGCGACCTTTTCCTTACCAAGGAAACGCTCTTCCAGGCTGAGCTACCAAGGCATAGACGAGACTCTTTATAGATATCCCTCTCGTAATTCAGAATCTAACTTGGATAATATAAATGAAAAATCGAATAATAATATTCTAACAACGAAAAAATTTTCTTTACTCTCAATCTAAATTCATATAACTATCTATATTAAAATTGTGAGATTAATACTCAAACTATTCTAGTTATCTTAACCAGATGCTATGAAAATATGACTATCAAAGATTCTTAGATGGAAAATTCTATAAAATAATAAAAAGAGTTAATTAAAATAACTTTCAAAGACTTTGTACTCATCTAAAAAAATTATGCGAAAATTAGTCGAAAATTCTTTAAATTATATGACAACTTTTATTTAGTTAACATTTTTGCATAATTCTACAAGACATATACAGATGAAATTAAACCTATCAGCTAATATATGATATAAAATAAATAGTATACAAGGATTAAGAAAAATTATAAAAACACGAAATCTAGTAGAAATTTATAATTATCCTTATTTATTTTTGTTTATTTTATGGTATGTTTATACTTGGTGACTATGCTTAGTATGTAAATCCAATCTTTCTAGAAAATTTAATATATAATTGTTATTAATTATTATTCCAATAAATTATAACAAATTATATTATTTAGGTTTCATTTAATACAAAAGTGTCTATGATATCTCCTTTATTCGAATGAAATTCTCCTATAAGTTTTTTACCATTATTTTCTATTTTAACATTTAAGAAACCATATTCACTTTCCTGAATCACATAGTAATCAGGACTTTCCTTGATTTTATCTAGTTCATCTCCAGCAGTTCCTACAGTTAAAAATATGATACCATCAGTTGGTGGATATTCAGATTTATTTTTTAGAGCAACTATTGGTTCATATGATTTACTTTTCTTGGACTTTTCTAATTCTTTTTCATTATATAAAACCGGATATGTTCTTTCATAATACTGATTATGACTTGAAATTACTAAATCTACGCCGTATTCCTGAAAGAGTTTATGATATATTTGCCTTAGCTCTTTGGCTAAGTCTTTGTCTTGATTTGTAGAATACAAAGGTTTATGTTGATGGACAATTATCCAATCTATATTTTTATTTTTAGAGGCATTTTCTAAATCATTCTTAATAAACAAGTATTGTTGACTTCCTTTTTCATACGGATGTTCTGTAGACATACTTATGAAATGAATATTGTTTAGGTTATGTGAATAATAGGGACTTTTGATATTGTGATAATCCATAATCTCTTTGTAGATGGTTGAATACTCTGCATCATGATTTCCAATTGCTATACGCATTTTATCTTTAATTGGTTTAGAGATTTTTTTCCAACACTCTGCAGATTTTGCTTTTTTTACATGGTCTCCCGTTGTAATTATTACTTCTGGCTTGATTGAGAGAATCTTTTGTATAGTTTTTTCTGTCTCTTCATTGCAATAATAGTCCCCTACTGCAATGAAGTTGTATTTTCCAAAAGCAAGAGTAGCATCTTGTTCTATAATCTTTTCACTGTTTTTTTTATCAGAGCTATTATTCAAGACTCCCGATACTTCTATAATCTTTTCACTGTTTTTTTTATCAGAGCTATTATTCAAGACTCCAGATACATCTATAATATCCAGATCCCATGAAAACATAGTAAAAAGATAAAATAGAGAGAGCGAAGATATCATCAAAATAAGAAAAGTTGAAATGAAAATTCTATTACTCTTATCTTTATTTCCACTCATTTTGATTCATCCTAATCATTAAAATATGAAATATATAGATTCAAATGACTACATAAGAGTATTTACACTATCTCAAGTACGTAATTACAGTAAAACCTCTTCATATAAAATAACTGAAAACTCTAGAATATCTCTTAAATACTATAATATTATTCTAGCAATTTGTTAAATTTTGTTTATCGGTAGGCTTATTTCATAATATAATTCATAAATTTTTGATAGCTCCTAGCAAAATTCTTCCCAAATTCATAATACGTGGAGATTATATCTAAATTCATAAACTATTTCAATCTTATAATTGATAAAAAAATTATCTAAAATTAATAACCCTATAATTAGCATTCCAAATATACATGTCTAAATCCTCATAATCTTTTAACTATCCACTTATATCTCATTAATTTTATCTTTTTGGAATGATAAAATAATTTTGATATATTGAATATATAATTATTCTATATTGATGTTTAATTGTTACCTATATATAGTAAATATCTCTTATAAAGTTCATAGAAACTGCAAAGGAAGTTGTATACTTATCTGAAAGCTTCTTCACATGTCCTTTGAAAGTGAAAAAATTGTTTCAGATGTAATTCAAAAGAAGGATGAAAATATATCAAGATATTCCAATTTTTCATTACAATCAATATGGGGATATTTTAGATAATAGGAGGAATTATTTCTCTTACTTCAATATCATATATATTAAACTTGAAGTCATTTGCTTTGACAATTACCATAGGAGAACCCCACGTAATTGCCTGTCCATCTGTTTCAGCTCCACATACTGTCATACTGTCACCCCAATTACCATTGTCAATTTTTTCGTGTACCTTTTTATAAGGACCTTTCCCTTGGTTTTCTGTATCTACCCAGGATTCAAGTTTTACTGCTGTATCATTCAAATTATACACTATCCCTTTAAACCCAATTATTTTATCATAAATATTTCCTAAGCTTACATTGGGATTATTTTTATCGATTTCATAATTTGCATGAAATTCCTCTTTCTTCATTTGTAAATTACCTTTGTTAGAGATGTTGTTATGATAACTTGAACCGCCACAATAAAAAGGGGTTTTATCAGATTTTTTATTATAACTTTCACTATGTGATATAGATCGCGTTACTAACGAAATATCATGTTCCTCTGAATCAGATCGTGATGAATCAAGTAATTTAAAAATTAGGGTAAATTCGATATTTTTCCAATCAGATGGTTTGTACCAATAACCAACATCTTCTAAATCAGAAAAACTCCAACTCTGTACAATACTATCATAAATATTTTTTTGCAATATTTGACTATCGTCATCTAAAACTCCTGCATCTCTGGTAAATATATCTATTCTTGCACTACCATAATCTATTGTCCAACTGCCATCATCATTTTTATGTGTAAAAATATTGTCATTTTTCTCCTCGTCTACTTGAATCTTTCCATTTGGAGTCGATCTATTAAATTTATATATCGAGCCATCTAAAGCCGTTTCATAAATTTGTGGTATTTTCATACCTTGATTATGTAATTTGTTATATCTTTTTTCATCAAAATTGTAGAATTTTCTTTCGATGAAATCACTAAGAAACTTTTCCTCATACTTGTTATCATACCCTTCATCATACTTTTCCTCATACTTGTTATCATACCCTTCATCATACTTTTCCTCATACTTGTTATCATACC
>JBHIVA010000078.1:0-8585 GCA_042138015.1 Nitrososphaeraceae archaeon
ATTAAAAACCCTACAAATAGTAACAAAAATAAGGATATTCTATAGATAAGATTCAGATTTAGGGATTTAGATAACTTGTGTTCTTTTAATTTTGTTCGTATATATTTTTATAAAATAAATTCTAATAGAAGCAAATAATGGCGTTAATAGAAAATAATATAATCTTGCTTTGCTCAGAAAAAAATCCTTTATTCCTGAGATCGTAGACTTTGACTATTGAAGTATCGATAACAACAACAACAACGACTATACAGATCATAATTATCAAAAATTTTTTTTGGTTAAAAGAATTTTCAGATCTGCTTAGCAAATATAAATTTGGTAAAATTGTAATTTTTGTTGATAGAGCAACACCCAATTGTTCTAAGATAACAAAACAATATCTAGCACAAAATAAGGAAATCATTAGATTTGAATATTTCCATGTTGGGTGTCCTGAGTTTAATACAGTAGAGGTATGTTGGAGACAAGGTAAGTATCATATACTTTCTACTTATCCTACTACATTTGATTCTCTAAAATATGATATTTATTGTTACTACAGGAATACAAGATTCAATCCGAATATCGTAAAGTATATGATGAGAACATTTGATTAGCGAAATTATGTTAGTCAGTATAGTTATCGCACTGTAATAAAGTAAAACCTATCTCAAGCAAATATCCATTGTTAAAATACCATTTCTATTACTGACCTCTGATTATTGTACACCTGTTTTACCCTTATCATATTACCATATTATAACATTACAGAATCATAACATATAATGGGTTCCATTCCATCATTTTTGATCTACATTATAACTGGAAAAATCCACATAAAGAAAAAAATAAAGAAAAAATAATGAATAACCAATGGAATCTTATTTTGATACCTGTATATCAAATGTAAAAAATTTTATTAATTACTCAAGGTCTACATCCCGAGTATCTGGATTAACTTTAGAGCCTATTATAAGAATAATAGAGCCTATTATAATAGTTAAAGCAACAGCATAATATTGAGTAATACCATATTTGTCAAAATAAGATAACAAAGTAATAGCTATTAGTGGAGCCCATGAACCTACTAATAATCCGCCATTATAAACAAAACCAGCTGCGCTATTTCTGATCTCGGTAGGAAATCTTTCTGATAAAAATGCAGGTATTGGTCCAAATCCAGTAGATACAAAGAAAACTAATAAAGAAGAATAGAGAGCAATTTCAAAAGTATTTGATGCAGTAAATATACCATTCAATGAAGGTATGGCAACTATTAATGATGCTATTCCAAATATTGTTAATATTTTTAATCTACCAATGTATTGACTAATAAAACCAGTAAATAAATGACCTATTAAGGAAAATATTATAGTAACAACCATAATGTTTGCTACTTGTTGTCTTTCTAATTTTACATAGTTTTCTAATAATGTAGGCATAAAACCTATAGAAATATAATAAGAAAATAGAAGTCCAGTCATGACTATTAAAGCTAAAAAAAAGCGTCTTCTATTATCTTTATTAGATAAAACATTTTTTAATGGAATTCTAGAAATCTTCTTTTCTTTTACTTTTTTCATCCATAACTTTGATTCATCCATTTTTAATCTTACTAACAATGCCACAAATCCTGGAATTATACCTGTAAAGAATATCACTCTCCAACCTATCTCCATAAACTCATCATCTGGGAATGCAAAGTTGGCAAGTGTAAATGAAATTGATGCAAGAAGAAATCCGACGGTAAAACCACTTTGTACAAATCCTGAAAGAAGTCCTCGCAGATGTTTTGGTGAAGATTCCATACTAATTACGGCTCCACTACCCCATTCGCCACCAGCGAAAAAACCTTGTAAGAATCTAATTATTATCAGTAAAATAGGTGCAAGAATTCCTACCGATTGCCAAGTTGGCAAAAAGCCAGTAAAGAAAGTTACTAAAGAAAAACCTGTGATTGTTATTACCATAGCATTCTTTCTTCCGTGTTTATCACCAAAGTTTCCAAAGAATGCCCCACCTACAGGTCTCATTATTAGTGTTACTACATATGTTGCAAATGTAGCTAAGAGACTCAAGGATGGGTCGTCAGAAGGAAAAAACAATTGATTTATTGATGAAATTACAAAAAGCATTAAAACAAGATCATAGCCATCTAATGCCCATCCAAGCCAAGATCCAATAATTACAACTTTTTGTTGCTTTGTTAGTTGTCTGAGGGATAGTCCAAAAAACACTTGTACTAAAAAATAAAAGCAGTTTAAAAATATTATTGAAGAAAAATGGTTATTTGTTGAAACTTAACTATACACTAGACTTTTTAATTAAATAATACAGATCAGTTACAATATCTGAAAGATATAAAAAGTCACCTTGCCTGTTCTGATACGATGAATTACAACCTTTTATTGCATGGTTAGTTGTATGAGGGATAGCCCCAAAAACACATGTACTAAAAAATCAAATTCTTTATTTTTAGATTTTAGATCTATTTGATTATGATCTTTTCTTTAACCACTTTCCTACAGTTGGCCAAAGCTCTTTATGAGCTCTAGAACTTAGGCATGCACCAACATGACCTGAATCAAATTCTATAATTGATTTATCTAAACTTCCTATCACATCATTTAATGCTTTACTTGATTCAGGTGCAACCAGGTCGTCTTTTGATGCTATTACATTTAAAAATGGCTGTTTAATTTGTCCTAGATCTATTAAATTATTATTTTTCCCATCATTTATTATCATTTTATTTTTTATAAATAGATTTTTTTTATAGCAATCCTCTACAAATTGCTTGTATATATGACCAATTATAGGGCGGCTATCGTATAACCATGTTTCTGTAGCAAGAAATTCTGTTATGGATTCAATATCTTTTAATCTCCCTTCAAGGAAAAAATGAGGATATTTATGAAAATAATCTATAGGACTTCTTAATAGAAATGCGCTATTAATAAAGGCACCAGGTATATTGCCAAAAGCATTAACAAGTGAATCTGTATTTATCATTCTTGTCCATACACTTAAAAGATTATCATCAATGCTAAAATCTCCTGGTGTTGCAAAAGCTACTACATTTTTTATCTTTTCTGGATGTAAGGCGCCAAGCATAAGTGCTAAATCTCCTCCCCAACAATAGCCAAAAATTGATATTTTATCAGAACTAGTATGTTCTGTTATATAATCTACGGTTTTAGTAAGGTAGTTATTTACATAGTATCCTAAAGTTAGCTCTTTATCATAAACACTTGGAGTTCCCCAATCAGTTGCAAATACATCAAAGCCTTGTCGTTGAAAATTTTGTACAATACTTGAATTAGGTAATAGGTCAAGTATATAATGTCTGTTTATAAACGCATAAATTATCAACAAGGGAGTGGCGATGTTTGAAGATTCATCAGATGATTTCTCTCCTTCAGTTGTTGTTTTTTCTTTTCCTTCTTCTGATTTTTGTTTATGCACATCATAATGAATTAATGAATATTTATTATCTAGCTTAATCATATGAGATGGTGTTCTTTTCCATGTATCTCTGATAGGTTCAACCAACATGTTATTCCAAAAGGAGTTTAAATTAGATATATTTTGATAAAGAAAGCCTGTACCTGTAATATTTGCAAAATTACAAAAGGATTCAACATATTCTGAAAGAGAATCTACAAATGTTTTCTCTCTAAAGTTTGCATCAAATTTTTTACGTATTTTAGAAAAAATAATTTTTTCAATCTTTTTATATAAATTCTGTTGTTGTTGCTGATTATAATTAAAAAATTCTTCAGGTTTAATTTCGTTTCTTATCTGTCTAACTTCTTCTCGAGCATCAGTAAATGGTACAGAAACAGCATCAATATATGCACTATTCAATCGAGAATAAAACTCGATTGAAGATGCAAAAGCATCAATATATGCATCTACAAAATTAGTAGCATATTTTAGAGGATTATTATAATTTTCATATTCTTCTTTTTTTTTAATATTGTTATTGAAATCAGTATTAGGTGAATTCATATATTTTATAATATTTACATTGACAAATTATTTAATTATTTGTATTGTATTTTTGGGTTCTTAATTTTAGTAGTAAAAGCTATAGCTAATAATGTTCTAAATATTATATGAAAATAAAATTTGAAAGAAATAGAACACCTAACTAAAGTGAGCTTGATTCTCTTTATTTATACTTTCTTGGTAATTTTACAAAATTTATCTAAAGTATTGATTATATTTAAAGATGAAAAAAGACGTTATGGAGTTTGGAAATAGATTCAAAGATTTGGATCCTGTCAAATCTATAAAAGAAAAGATAACGGCTTTCATAATAGATGAAATCATCATTCAGATAACATATAAACATTTCTGGTTATGGGTCTTCTTGAAATCTACATTTCCCAAAGAAAAATATGCTTGTTGCAGAAAAATTCCTTAGATCATTAGTCACAAAATATGGAAAACATACTGTTTATACGGATGGTGGTACCTGGTATGATCAAGCATGCAACGTAATTGGATTGAAACACTCTACATTCTCATAGAAAAAAGTTTGATGGAAAGATATAATCAATATCTGAATGCCAGAACAGAAATGTTTGACGATTATTATTTCTTTAATAAAAATGAGTGTAACCTATTTCGTCCTTATAATTGGATACATTTCTTTGTATCTAATTATAATGATATACTGACTAACATAAGTTCGATTACAATTTACTCATACTGTATGACAATTTTAACTCTTGAAAACAATGATTTTTCTAAGTCTAGAGATATACGAACTTGTGTTAATTAGTATACTATGGCTAATAATAATTATTTTTGTTAAAGGAATACCAATAATATCCTGAATTAACTCGAACAACCTTATATCATATTTCTTATTTTTACATGTTTAATTCTTTTAAAAATTAAAGATATACCAAGTTATATTTTGAGTATAATTTCATTTCCGTTTTTGAGATTCATTTGTATATGTAATTAAAATATATTAGGAATATTCTACAAGCTTTGTGTAATTATGAAAAATCTATTGATTTTTGGAATTTTGATCATACCTCTTTTGATTTTCACAATAGCAAACACCACATATGCCCAAATTGAAAATAATATAAATGAAACAAAAACATCATATGATGATCTTTCTGTCAAAATAGGTAAATTAATTTTAGAATCCAAAACACATAGTGAAGGAATGAAAATAGCAGATATCGATAAGCATACAATAGAAGTATCTTGGTCAGGTAATGGCACATTAGAAGGAAATGTAACGGTGATGGATATAGGAACTTCTTGGTCTAGTTTAAAAAATAATGAATATTGGTATAGTAAAGGTGAAGGAATGCTATTAACCGTTGATAATGAAATAGCAAAGTATACTTTTCAATCAATTGGAAAGCATGATAACGATGGAAAATTAAGAAACATAGGATCTGTGATTTTTTATACTGATTCTATACGAGATTTATCTGTACTAAATAACACAATTGGTGTTTATGCAGATGAAATTGATCAGGAAGGAAATGCAATAACGAAAGTATGGAAACTAAACAAATAATCACTTTTTTTTAACTTAAAGTTTATTCCTCTGTATAAAACTAAAGAATACGCATATACTAATTTCAATTTTACCATTTTGAATATAATTCAATCTTTTTTTGCAATACTTTGTTTAGGAATATCGAGATAGAGATAGATTAATAGATATTTACACACAATTTACCTTGAATATAAAAAAAGTAGTCATTCTTGCGGGTTCCTCGACATTTACACGAACAAACAATTTAACATCTTTTAAAAATGATTTTCGAATTGTCATAGTGCTATTATTATTTTTATTTATACAGGATTATTATTCTATGACAAATTGAAACCATAGTTAAATTTACAATTTTTTACATTTGTAAAGATCACTTGTTAAATATCTTTTTATCGAAGTACTTACTATGGCCAAGGATCCTGTCTGTGGGATGTATATTGAGGAGAAACCATCATCAATTAAACATACCACACAAGAAGGAATAGAATATTATTTCTGTAGCAAAAATTGCCTAGATGAATTTACCGCTCCGGAAAAAGAAATGAAAAAACTAAAAATGCATGTTATAATAGGTATACTACTTACTATTCCTATAACTATACTTACTTATATTGGGTTTATAGCTGGAGAAATATTACCTGAAAATATCAATAATTATATTTTATTATCATTAGCAACGCCAGTTCAATTTTGGATAGGATGGAGATTCTATCGAGGACTATGGGATAGTATAAAAGCAAAATCAGCTAATATGGATGCCCTTATTGCAATAGGAACTAGTGCTGCCTACTTTTATAGTGCTATTGTTACAATCTTTCCTGGTATATTTCCTTTTGAGGATGTATATTTTGAAACAGCAGCAATAATCATTACATTAATACTAATAGGAAGACTCTTAGAAACAAGAACTAAAGAGAAGGCTTCTAGTGCAGTAAGAAAACTACTTGATCTTCAGCCAAGGATGGCCAAAGTAATTAGAGAAAATGAAAAGGAAGTTGAAATACCAATAGAACAAGTTCAACAAGATGATATAATGATCATAAGGCCTGGAGAAAGAATACCTACAGATGGAATAATAATAAAAGGATTTTCTTCTATAGATGAATCAGTCATAACAGGAGAAAGTATACCAGTTGATAAGGCAGAAGGACAAGAAGTAATAGGTTCTACAATAAACAAAAGTGGACTCTTGAAGGTTAAGGCTACTAAAGTAGGAAAAGATACTGTTCTTTCAAGTATAATCAGAATGGTAGAAGAGGCAAGAACTGGTAAAGCCCCTATGCAAAAGATGGCAGATCAAGTTTCAAAATACTTTGTTCCAGCAGTAATTATCATTGCTATATCTGCAGGTCTTGGATGGTATTTTTTTGGAGGAATTGGACTTACTTTTTCTTTGTTAGCTTTTGTTTCTGTAATGATAATTGCATGTCCTTGTGCTTTAGGTATTGCTACTCCTGCTGCTCTTATGATGGGATCTGGAAAAGCAGCAGAAAATGGTATATTGTTTAAAGGTGGAGAATATCTAGAGATTGCAAAAAAGATAAAGACAGTAGTATTTGATAAAACCGGTACTTTAACAAAGGGAAAACCAGAGGTAACTGATATAATTGTTCTGGAAAATAGTAGAAGCGGTAGTGGTGATTACGATGATTCTGGCATTAAACAACGATCAAATAAAGAAGAGAAAAAAAGTAATAATATTACACAACCAGAATTATTAAGATTAGCTGCTGTTGCAGAATCAGGTTCTGAACATCCTTTAGGGCAAGCAATTGTCAAAAAAGCTTTAGAAGATCCCTCTATAGGAAAAGGTTCTATTCTTAATCCTGATTCATTTGAATCAGTATCTGGGCATGGGATTAAAGCAACATATGGAGAACATAGTATTCTTATAGGTAACAGAAAGTTAATGATAGACAGGAATATCTTTACTTCAAAGGAAGAAAAAGATCTTTTAGATTCAAAACTACATAAATTAGAGATCGAGGGGAAAACTGCAATATTGGTTTCTATAGACGACAAAATATCAGGTATAATAGCTCTCGCTGATACTCTAAAAGACCATGCAAAGTATATGGTTGATTCGCTCAAATCTATGGGAATTAATGTTATAATGTTGACAGGGGATAACCTAAATACTGCAAAAGCTATGGCATCAAAATTGGGCATAGATAGGGTAATTGCAGATGTATTGCCTCAAGAAAAAGAGAAGGTTATAGCTGATTTAAAGAAGGAAGAGGTAGACGAAAAGAAAAGCGAAAAATCAGGAAAAATATTAAAAATAAAAAAATCAGGTGATATTACTGGGAGAGAAGGAGGAGGAAGAGGAGGCAAAGTAGCTATGGTTGGAGATGGTATTAATGATGCTCCAGCATTGGCAAGAGCAGATTTAGGAATTGCAATAGGTTCAGGAACCGATGTAGCAAAAGAGACAGGTGGAATAATATTGATAAAAGATGATCTTAGAGATGTTATAACCGCATTAGACTTGGGTAAGAAGACAGTATCAAAGATAAAGCAGAACTTGTTCTGGGCATTTGCATATAATACTGGTTTAATACCTGTAGCAGCTGGTGCTTTGGTTCCTTTTATAGGCGCAGGAATGTATGCTTGGCTTCCATTTTTAGCAGCAGCTGCTATGGCTATGAGTTCGGTTACTGTAGTTGGTAATTCGTTGTTGCTTGGACGATATAAACCTAAAGGAATAGATAAAAAAAGCTAATAACAAAATTTGATTGGATTTGAAAAGAAAATAAATTGATGTACTATGCATAACATATAGAATAAAAAAATGAATATACTTGTTTTATCTTTTTTACTATTTTTAGATATAAGAACTTTGTCTACTGAATTTATAACCCGATCTTTCTAGCCTTTCTTTTATTTCTTCTTTTGTTATTAATAAAGGGTCAAATTCTACAATTACGCTATCTGTCATATAATCCACGCTAATTTGTTTTATTGCCTTTAGATCTTTTAACTGTTTGCGTACTATTGGAATACAACTTGTACAATACATCCCCATTATTTTAAATGAAATTCGATCAATGTGCATTTATAACAAATTAAA
>JBHIVA010000079.1:0-8451 GCA_042138015.1 Nitrososphaeraceae archaeon
ACAAAAATGAGGAAATATACGATTATGTTGATAGTAGAAAATATGAAAATTATGAAGTTCTAGCTAAGGAAGTTCTAGTTAATACAATTGTAACATTAGTAGAAGATGGAAAAGATAAGGTAATTGAATATGCAGATATTACTGTCTGGTCTGCTAGTTTTACACCCGAACTTATGGAAAAATATGGATATGGTAAATATACTGCTTACAATGCTATTCTACATGAGATTGGACATGTTTTAGGTTTAGATCATTCCGACAGTATGAATGGATTAATGTCACCTATGATAGAGTTTTATGGTATTGATGACAAACCATTAAATGTATCAAATTGTGATGCACATACAGCATTGGATCAAAACGGAATGCTATACTATTATACTGAAGAAGAATTTCCTACATATTCGACATTTGTTGGAGTAACGGGCGATGACCAGGAATCTCAAGGATATTACGAGTGTATAATCTAATGATATAAAAAGAAAATAAACCTTGAAGGGTCAGTATCTCTTGAAAAATATAATAATCGATAAAGATGCGAAGATAGAATTAAAAGCATAAAAATTATAGTAATATTAGTTGATACTATATTTTAAATTCTATTGAACTTGATAAAACATAATAAGTATCAATAGATTACAAACGGTAATAAATGATAATACAAGTGAAAATATAATACTGTTCAATTATTAATCAATTTTTTAATTGAATCTCGGAATGTAAGTTACGATACTGAATAAATTTGAGGAACAAAAACAAGCTTTTGAACTTCACAAAGACGGAACGACAATGAAACAGATATCTATAGAGATTTAGATATCTTTTCGTGACATCTCCAGAATAATCAGATCCTATGATAGAAAATGGAGATAGAAGCAAAAATTATTATAATATTCTTGTCTTTTTCTTTGTATTATCTCTAAAAATTTCAATAAATCTCTTATATATAGTAATAAAATCAGAGTGCATTGGGGAAAAAAATACTTTAACCTCTATTTTCTGTTATATAGTTCACGCACTCCGTAACTGTTTTTACGTATATTATATCAACGAAAACCTTGTGAATTTTTATTTTAATTTTTTTTCAGATCTAAAGCTTTGTTTTGTACTTTTTCCTTCTCTTTTTTGATAGGGATTCGAAGATTGGTTGTAACGCCCGGGCATGACGTTGATAATAACTCTAAGCATCTCCTGTTTTATAGATATACATTCTATTAATAATTTCTGAATTTAATTATTACCATAATATTTATCAACTTTCAAGATTATCAATCAATTTATTTTTTTATTATTTCCATTCCCAAATTCTTATTTCAGAATTATTTGATTCATCTATATTATTTTCAAAAACTCCTAATACGTTATTTAGAAAAGCAAGTTTTTCTTTTGTTGATGATGAAGCTTTAAAGAATATACTACCTATATATCTCATTTTTCCACCATTCCCAGTATTGTAACCTGTGGCATGACCTGTAAAACCTATACTTTCATTACCATCTTTAGTCATGATTATTCCATTTGTTTGACCGTATGGAATACCATCAAATCCTGAAACACTAACATAAGTATGTAATTCTGTAACTTCTATATCTTTAAATGTACCAGCAGTAGATACATTAAACTCAATCTTGGGAGAATTTGTTACATCTATAACTCTTTGACTTGTAATCTTTCCTCTTAGCCTACCTATTTCATCTGCTAACATGATGTATAAGATGAAATTAGAAATTATTTATATCTTTTCTATTCTTGTGTTTCTATGCTAATTTTCATTTGCCTTCTTTGTCAGTAGATGTAATGTTTTATATCTATCTCTATCTTTTTGTTTTTGCTCTATAAATACATAAATGATAAGTAATAAAAATGAAAATAAAATGATTTAAAAATAAACTAAACTATTTCCATTCCCAAACCTTTATTTGAGAATTTCCTGACTCATCCACTTCAAATTCGAAGACACCTATCATATTGTTCAAGAATGAAAGTTTTTCATTTGATGATGTTTTATAAAAATTTGTACCTCTGAAACTTGTTTTTCCTGACTCACTAATACGACCTACACCATATCCCTTGAAGGTAACAGTTTCTGTATCATCCTTTGTAGTTATTATTCCTTGACCTTCACCAAAAAGTGTATTTTTGCCTACAGGAATAACCCAAAAGGTATCTATTTCAGTTACATCTATGTCTTTGAGTCTTCCTTCTCCGCCTGCAGAATGTTCTACTTTATTTTCGTCTGCATTGATGACTCTTGTGCCAGTGATTTTTCCTTTTCCTTGATAAATTAACTCACCTAACATAATCAGGAGTAATGTCTAATTCTTTTTATACTTATATTAGATTGGAATATATTAAGATGTTTTTTGTAAGACTGTTAGTGAATAAATTACCGTTATTGATAATTTTAGGAATTTTATCTTCATCGGTGTTACTAACTAATAATATACATGGAGAGCAACCAGAGAATACAACTGCCTCTGATGAACCAATAAAATTCATTGTAATTCAACATGCACAATCTGGTTCAATATCTAAAGTTAATGAAACAACTAATTTCTTAGAATTAAATGATGTATCAAACCCTATCTTATTTTCTGATAGACCAGACAGGATTGTAAAGACAGAAAGTACTCAACAGTTTTTAGACAAATGGTATAGTGCAGGTACAGATGCAGAAAATACTTTCTTTTTAGATCCGCCTAATGCTGCTTTAATTATAGATGACCAGCAAAGTCAAGATGTAGTAGTTGTTGAATTGTTTGAACCTGCATATGATTATGATTCTAACATATTGGTATATAATGTTAATTATCTGAATAATACAATTAGCAAATTACCAAGTGAGTTTGGACAGACTACATTAGTAATAGATGTTACACCAGACAGTGAAACCAGTTTGTAGATAGCTTAACCGTCATTTTTCTTGAGTTTCCCTTTTTGTATCTCTATTATATTGTCGATACTTGTATATGAACCCGAATACATAACACGTCCTTCGGAAGTAATACAGATAGTGGTGCAAATATGAGTTCAAAATGATAATTTAGGAATAAATATTTAAGATTTTACATTAACTTTACAAATATTAAAGTAGAACTTAAATTATATTATATAGTATAGATTAAACATAATTAACATTTTAAATAATTTGCAAAAGTTATTGTGTCATTAATAGAGATAAATAAATATTACAATATTTATAAATAGGATATTAAATCTTTATTTGCAATTGACTCATCTAAAGATTTGGTTAATTTTAATATTTACTTGGATTATCATAGCATCTACTTATCTTGCGATAAAGATTTCTATTGATACTATTCCACCTATGTTGATGTCTGGAATCAGATACACATTATCTGCTGGATTATTATTTTTAATTTTTAAATTATATTCCATTAACTTCTTTAAGATTAAAAGAAAACCAATCAAAGATACAGAATTAAAGTCACAAACACATAAAAATAGTTTACTAAAAATAATAACGAAAGATCATTGGAAGTCTGCGACAATAGCCGGAATAAGTATGATCGTTGGTGGACAGGGATTATTAGCATATGGTGAACAATATTTATCATCTGACATTACTGCATTACTATTTTCTACTGTTCCTATTTGGATAACACTTATTGGTAAGTTTCATTATAACATAGGATTAAATGCGTATACTATTTTAGGAATAATTTTAGGATTAATAGGTCTTGGCATTCTTATATTTCCATCATTACAATCAATGTTTTTTGGAAATCAAAATAGTGATTCCAACAGTAACTTTTTAGGAATATCTATTTTACTGATTGCTGCTATACTCTGGGCAATTGGTTCTTTATATTCTAATAATGCTAATTTACCAGACAATATTTTAATCTCAACTGGAATGTTTTTATTGACAGGTGGAATAATTTTACTTTTTATAAGTATTATAATTGGAGAATTTAATAATCTCAACCTATCAGAATTTTCTACAGAATCAATTTTTTCACTTTTATACCTTATTATGGTAGGTTCTATGGGATGGCTTGGATTCTTCTGGATTTTAAGAAATTCAACTCCTACAATTGCTAACACGTTTGCTTACGTAAGTCCAGTTATTGCAGTATTTTTAGGATGGTTAATACTCAATGAAAGTATTGATCTGAGGGTACTTGTTGCTACTGTAGTAATAATAATTGGAGTTATATTTTTGGTCCAGAAACGTAAATTGAATAAATAAATAAAGATAAAATATTTTCTTTATTTAAATATATAAAACATAGTTTGTAGAAAACATCAAAAGAATAACTTGCAAAATAAAATATTGAAAAATATTAAACCTAAGAATAAGAATAGCTTTTTATCTTAAACTAAGAATTTAGAATTTATAAAATACATATTAAAAGAAAGATTTAACAAATAATTAGTATTTACGTTTATAATATATAATAACAAAATAACAAACTAATAGTTTTCTTTATTTCTATATATCGATTTTTAGAAATATAAACATAAATACTATTTGTGTTTTTCAAAAAATAATGTCGTACTACATTATACTCTGGTCTTGGAGTGAACAGGGAATCGAAAAAATAAAAAATTCACCAAAACGGGCAGATCATTTTAACCAAATATGTGAAAGTAAAGGTTGTAAAGTACAGCACGTTTTTTGGACCTTTGGACAATATGACGGAGTAGCTATTGTGGAAGCACCTAATGACGAAGCAATGATGTCTGCTCTATTATCTGTAGAGAGTGAAGGTAATGGAAGGACTGTTACACTTAAAGCATTTACATACGAAGAAGCAAAGAAAATAATAGATAATCTATAGATAGAGAAATAGAAAAAATGTTTTAATTTATTTTTTCATTTTTTTATTATTTCCTTTCCCAAACCTTTACAATACCATTAACGGATTCATCTTCTTCTGCTTCAAATACTCCTACCATATTGTTTAGGAAAGCAAGTTTACCGTTTGAAGATGTTTTATAAAAAAAATTAACCAATAAAACTAATACCTTGTGATTCTCCCTTCAATCTTGCTATACCATACCCCTAAAAATAGCAGTTTCTCCACCATCCTTGGTAGTAGCGATATGTTGACCTTAACTATTTGCTACACCCTTACCTACTGGAACAGTCCAAAAAGTTTGTATCAATGTAATTTCAATATCTTTGAATCTTCTCTCTTCTGTATTTAATATTCTGTGTTTGTAATTCTATATTTTCCTTCCTAAATCAAATCACCTAACATAACAACTAATACCTATCTTTTTTTATATTTGTATCAGATTGAAATATATTAAGAAATTTTTTGTATGAACTATTAATGATTAAATTATCATCATTACTAATTTTAGGCATTTTTTCTATTTTAGTGTTATTTACTAATACTAATAATCTAACGTATGGACAACAACCAGAGAATATGACTTCCTACAATGAACCAATCAAATTCATTGCATTACAACATGCTCAATCTGGTTCTATTTTAGAGATTAATGCAACTGCATATTCTTTAGAGTTAAATGATGTATCAGACAAGACAATTTTATTCTCTGATAGACCAGACAGAATTGTAAAAACAGAAAATACATCAAACTATATAGGTAATTGGACCACAGGAGAAGATAGTTTTACTATTGATGCACCAAATGCAGTTTTAGTTGTGGATAATGAAGAACAAGATACTGCAATTGTAGAATTGTTCAATCCCGTTTATGATTTAGAGAAAAAGACATTAAAATATGAGGTAACAACTGATAATGCAACATCTGTTGAATTGCCAAGTGATTTTGGACAGTCCACTTTGATGATAGATGGGTCAGCCCTCTGTGCTGGCTGTGGAGGTAGACAATGTCCTCCATGTTAATGTGTATTTCCATATGACACACATTAACAAGCACAATTATGGATGAGAATGAAACAATCTATTGAAATATCAAAGTTTATAATCGAATTTGGTGATTGATTCAATAGATAATAAAGTTATTTGGAACAACAACAATAAACTTGATTCTTCTATCTCCATATTCCATTATCTTGCGTATTTCTGATATAGTAGGAGGTTTATCTTTTGCTGCTCTATTTATTTTAGGAGCTCCTATTAATATTCGCTCCCACTTTACTTCCAATTCATTTGCAAAACAAAATTTTTTTAATGCTTTAAAATAATTTGAAAAAGTGGCACCACTCAATTTTTCTTCATTAACTCTATTTTTCTGAAATTGTATGTACATGTATAAAACAGACTTGAACCAATTCATATCTTTTTTAGCTCTTATGTAAAGAAGTGAATATTTTGCTTCTAAATCATCAGTTCTAAAATCTGTTTCTCCCAATTTATTTATTAGAAAATTAAAAAATTTATCAAATTGACGATTATATTCTTTTATTGTTTTTGGAGATCTGATGTACAACAAAAATATTTGATAAGCACTTGTCTCTTGTATGTTAAAATTTTTATTTTCGTCAATTGACATCATTTTCTATGTTCACTCCCATAGATACTATTCTTTTTAGACTAAAAGCCATATAAAGCCTCAATATAGACTGTAAGCGCCCGGGCCGGGATTCGAACCCGGGTCGAAGGAGTGACAGTCCCCCATACTGAACCGGAATTTATGATGTTGAATTCAGTAGAATTCATTAAAACATCTCTATACTACCCGGGCGCATTAAGAATGTTCTATTAAAGCAGTTAAAATATTTTTCTTTTGTAATTCATAAATAAACTAATTTTAGTAAAACAGGTCTTAAAATTTAAATGATATAAAATACATTTATGAAAGTAAGATTAAAGCTATTTCGAATTTAAATAATAAATTTTTGTAATTATAGTCATTATGAAACATTTAATCTACAGTATGCTTATTGTAATTGAGAACTCAAATATTTGATACTTTTAAACTTGTCATCAGAAGTTTTCTATTTATAATTATTTAATTACTATTAATTAGTACATCTTATGTTTTGGATCAATCCAAATAAAAAAATTCTTAACTACATAAACACATCAATGTATTTTATCTTTTATTTTTAGTATACGTATTAATTACAGGGAAAAGTAAAAAAATATATAAGTGATGACCTCGGTAATATATTGTAATAAGTTAAAAAGTATTTTGTGTTATATTTCTGTCAAATTTAACTTTTAGATTAATGCAGAATTTAATTATATAATTAATATTTGATCATGTATCTAATAGTTAAGAGAAGATAATTTAATAAATCATTTTATTATCTATTTATTTAATAGGTATTGTTTATTAGTAGTTAAGTAATATTATACATTATTTAAAATTGTATTATATAACTATACTGACTAACCAAACATCGCAGATACATTTTTAGCTAAGCCTTGTTTTCAATATGTTATAATTGCGTTCTAAATTAGATAGAGCATACAAGCAGGAATTAAATCCAGATGTGAGAGAAAGAATACAACTTGTTAGACGTATAATAGAGGACAAACAATACATCTAAGATGTAGCAAAAGAATTACACAGATGTAGGGCATGGGCTTACAAGTGGTACAAGAGATATAACGATATTGGACTAGAAGGATTAAAAAATAAAACAAAAACTGGTAGACCTCCAGATGTATCTAAAGATGTAATGGTAAAGATAAGAAAAGAATTAACAGATAGTAACACTGGATGGGATTTCAGACAGGTAATGGATCTTATTTACAAGAAAACTGGAGTAAGATATCATGAAGTACATATCTACCGTCTGTTGCACAAATGGGGTTTTAAACCTAAAGTACCACAAAAAAGATTTGTAAATACCGCATCAGCAAAGGATAAAAGGAAATTCAAAAAAGAGTAAAACAGATTTTAGCCAGTTTAAAATCAGGTTGGAATGTACTTGTACAGGATGAATCTATATTTGTTTATGATTATGTAGTGAAAAGAAAGAAATGGATTTCTGCAGAAAAAAGACCAGTAGTCACAGTTACTGGCTGTAGTAAAAAGACTATTGTATTTGGTTGTTTATCAATAGATGGTAAGCAACTATTTTTACAATATGATAAATTTAACAGTAGTACATTTGTTGATTATCTGAAACATGTACAGAATAAATTTGGTAAATGCATCATATTTGTTGATAGAGCAACACCGCATTGTTCTAAGATAACAAAACAATATCTTGCACAGCACAAGTATTCTATCAGATTAGAATATCTTCCCGTTGGTTGTCCCGAGTTTAATGCAATAGAGGAATGTTGGAGACAGGGAAAGTACAACATACTTTCTTGTTATTATCCTACATTTGATTCTTTAAAAGATGCAATTTCTAGTTACTATAGAACAAGAAGATTTAATCTAGATGTTATAAAGTATCTCACAAGGTCTACGGATTAATGTTATTCAGTATAAATAAGTTTTAGATCAAATAAGTTTTAAATTAATCAATGATCTTTAAAAGAAAAGTGTTCTCCATTCCTAAATAAATTAAAACTTCTTTTTATTATA
>JBHIVA010000080.1:0-8370 GCA_042138015.1 Nitrososphaeraceae archaeon
ACACTGTATGTTTTCCATATTTTGCAATTAATGATCTGATGAAATTTTCAGCAGAAGCATATTTCTCTCCTCAGATATGTAAATTCCCAACACTTAATGATGAATTTGCTCTATACAGAACCATAACCAGAAATGCTGGTTACCAATCTGAATAATTGTTTCATCTATAATAAAAGCAGTTACTCTTTTTCTTTTGTAGATCTCACACGAACCAAATCTTTGTAGCCAATTCCAAACAGAAACATAACTCCTTTTCTTATCATCTCTAAATATAGTTAATGCTTTAGATGTATTACGTAAACTCAAACCAAGAAAGTATAGATAAAGAGAATACATTACAATATATTTTGATGTTTTATTTCTTTCAAATTTAATTTTATTCATATTATATTTAGAACATTCTCAGCTATAGCTCTTACTGCTTATCTGAACAGAGCCCTTTGACCTTGCATTATTCCATAACCGCTATTAAAACCTAGTTTTACAATATTAATTTCATCGTTAATTATATGACCCGTTTCTGTATCCCATAAATTTCCAGTAATAGGATCAAAATCCATTCCAAATCCGTTATGGATACCATATGCATAATATAAATTCAAAGGAAATGTGTCCCCTAATAAACCATGTCCTTTCTCGTCCAGTACGGGGTTTCCATCTAATGTTATTCTTAATATGCCAGATCTTCCATCCACAATAGAACTATTCTCATAATTTTGTGCAAGAGTTTCTAATGCATTTTCTCTTGAAGAACTAGCAATTTCTCCTATGATAATGTATGGATGGTTATCTGGACCAATTGTGATAAACCCTCCATTATCCTCAGGACCAGGTTTTGCAGGTAAATCTAGAAGCATTATAGGATTAATTAACTTATTATTGACCAATTCATACTTATATACTCTATTTCCTATGGGAAAAGTCTCATTAGTTATCGTTTCCGTATTATCCTTTTGTTTATTACTTTGTACTTCAGTATAATATAAAAATACATTAATATCATTTTTACTATTTGTTTGATTCATTACTGCTATTCCAAGTAAACCTTGATAGAATCCACTAGCAACTGATACATGTAAGACTGGATCATCTAATATAGTTTTGTTTATTATTCTCAATACTGTTCCATTTTTTTCCAAGACTAAGAGATCAGAAGATTCTAGAAAAGCTATACTTGTAGGCATTTCAAGTCTATCTGCCACTTCTTCAACCTTTAGGTTTGGGTCAATAACTTGAGGAAATTCATAAATTCCATAGACATCAAAGTTTTGTATGATAATATGAAAATGAAATAATACATAAAATAATATGACTCCAATAATCATCTACTTATTTTTTTGAATCACTATTGTAAATTCCAATTGTGTACATTGAATAAGAAATGGTTATTTTAACTTTCTATAGAAGTCGGAAACATTAAATGTTTAGAAGAATTTTTAATAAAGAGTTAATATCATTCTTCATTATGCCTCTCTTTTTAATATTTTGTATCAATAATGTGTAGAGATATTTTGAGTAAATGTAAATCCACATCTAAAATTTATTTCACTTTTAACTTAGTTGTTTTAAAAAATATTACTATTCATTCAATTATTAATTTACTATTAATAAGATATAATCAGAATGTATCATTATTCCATATTATTGTTTTTGTTGGATTAATATAAATACAAGAATCTCCAACATCTATTTTTCTATATTGAGGGTATTTTGAGACTAATAATCTGTGAACATGCTTGAGCCTATCTTTATCATCAATCAACTCTGCCTTTCCCTTAATTAATATATAGAATAAATTATGCCAATTATCTGTATACTCGTCAATCAACAGGCAAACTTGAGGATTATTCCTAATGTTTTTTACTCTTCTTAATTTGGAAGGATTTATGGATTTTGATTTTTCATCAAGTGGAATAAAAAATGCATTTTTGTAATATACAAAAACTACGGGAATCGAATATGGTTGAGAAGTTTCATCTACAGTAGATAATCTAGCGACTTTTGTTTTTTTAATAATCAATAAGATTTTTTGATTTAGTTTCAATAGAGATCTTTGTAAATAATCAAATAAAAGTAAATATTAATAATACTAATATAATGAAAACCGGTCTTTCACTTCCACAAGCAGGTATAAATGCTACAAAAGAAAATGTAATCAAATTTGCCCAAAATGCAGAAAAAGAAAAAATAGAATCTTTATGGGTACTTGAAAGGCTTTTATGGCCCATTAATCCTAAAACAAAATATCCAGGATCTCCAAGTGGTATTATGCCTACAGAATGGCAGTCAATTTTTGATCCTCTAACTCTTCTTAGCTTTGTAGCGGCTTACACTAGTAAAATTAAACTTGGAACAGGTGTAATCGATGCACCTTTTCATAATCCAGTGGTTTTAGGACGTGAATTTTCAACAATTGATGTTTTATCCAATGGAAGAATTATCGCGGGACTAGGAATAGGATGGTCAAAGGATGAATATCAAACATCAAATATACCATATGAGAACAGGGGTGCAAGACAAGATGAATTTTTGGAGGCGTTAAAGAAGGTTTGGACAGATGATGTTGTAGAATTCAACGGAAGATTTTATACTATATCTCCCTCAAAAATTGGACCAAAACCTATTCAAAAACCATATCCAAAAATCTTGCTTGGAGGATTTTCACAGAAAACATTTCAACGAATAGTAGCGCATGCAAATGGTTGGTTAGGTATAATATTTGGTCCACTAGATCAATTGGGTGAAATAATAAATACAATAAAGGATATGGCATCTAAATGCGGTAAGAATCCTGATGAATTTGATATGTCTACTTTGGCTTCTCCTCGAATAAGTGAACAAAAATTGAATTCTAACCGGCAACCAATGACAGGTACAATAGAAGAAATAGGATATGATATTTCAAAACTTAAAGAAGTCGGGTTTAATAGAGTTATTCTTACACATCCTACTGGGAACGATTATAGTGTAGACAAAACAATAGATCTCGCTAAAGAACTTTCAAAATATCTATAGTGCAATAACATTTAGGATTATTTCTGTTATGTCAATCATATTGGTAAAATTAAAAAAACTTTAACAATACTTTTGTCATAATATTATTTTTTTATTGTAATTGTTATTAGAGTTAGCAAACTTTTTCTGCTATTTTATTTTAGGTATTTGATCTCTAATTCCTACATGCGTCTACTTAAGTCTCATCGTCAACAACAATTCCTAATCTATTAATCAAAGGATCTTTATAGTATCAATCTCCATCTTTAGGTTTGTTATTAGTAGTTTCTTTATCTGAAATTTCGACATAATTAGATTGTAAGCTAGATATTTTGTCAATCACTTCTGTTATGATATCTTGAGTTTCATACTGTTTATGTACCTGTGCTTCTGTTCTGACTAGTATTGATATAGTCATACATTTTGGGCTGGGATAGGTTTTCTGTTTGCTGTTACATTATCAATCGCTTACTACTCACAGCATTGTAGAATATTAGTTCTAATTAATAGTAGCAATATTTAACAATTATTTTCAGTTAATTAATTTATTTATTATTTACGTTGATTGCTACTTTGAAACAGATTAAATCTCTGCCTTACAAGTTCCCTTCTACCTTGAGGAACCTCGTAATATACAATTATCTTTAAAATATCATCATCTATAAAATGAGATGTGATCCTTGAGTCTTACCATTACAATCATTTATTACATCATTTAGATATTCGTACTGTTTTCTTACTTCTTCGGCTCTGCCTAATAATATCTGAATGGAATTAGACATTTTGCGGTTATGTTGTTCTGTTTGAGACTGGATTAAGGACTTATAATAAGTGGGTCTTGTTTGTCTGGTAGTAGGTTTGGTAGAATTAGGGCATAAGTGTCTATTATCAGTTTCTACGTCATAAAATGCTTTTTTAGAAGTATTCCAGTAGATGTGAATTCCGCAGCCATAGATACAGAGTTTGGAATAATTGGGATTTTTAGCGTAAGAACTCATTATTTCTTGTATTTGTTTTCTTCTGCATCATTCTTATACTGGCGCCAGTGTTTTCTGCAGATCTTATCTCCATTAAGAGAAGTATATTCAGTACTGCATTTTCCACATTTCGAATAAAATAGCATGATACTCATGAATTCTTGGTTGTTTACTACTAATATTGGATTTTCTTCTTAATAATGTTATTTTTTTATTTTGCATTATTAGTAACTTACAAACGGGGTAGATAGAAATGGTACTATAAACCCGATCAGGAAATAAATTCTATAGGAGAGTATTACATTAATAAATAAGATAAAAAAGTTATAATAAATAATTTATTTAGAATTAATTAAAATCGCAACAACATGTTATCTTTTTCTCCAATAAATTATGATTCTTCACTAGGTTATTCATTTGAACAAAGTCTGGAGTAATTAGCAGATTGGATCATATCTTTCCATTAAAATTAAATTTCCGGAATTTCTGCTTTTCGGATAACTATTTTTTCGCCGTCCGTGACGATTTGGATATTATCGCCTAATCTCATTCCTGACTTTTCAGCTACTACTTTAGGGATCGTTACAATCATAGGAGGATTATCTCCTCCTCGAGCGGCTCGTATTTTACTATACGCATAAGCAATAACCTTCTTTGTAATCATTACTATTTTTATTGTTAGTTCATGTATAAATATATCTTAACTCTAATACATAAATGGGTATATGTTTACAATATTATTAAATATACGTCTGACTAAACAATACCTACGAAAAAAAATAATACAAAACAAGAAATAGTTAGTCAGAATAAACGATAAAATACAGGAAGGTAATGGGAGAATCCTAGACCTCTCTTTCAGGATTTACTACATTCATTCCAATAAGGTTTTTCGAATATTTACCATTGTTCTAGATTTGTACTAGAGAATTTGGCTATAATTTTCTAGTACAATATTAATAAGCGTAAAAAGTTATTCAATTTTATGACTAAAATAGTAAAAATATTTACGTTTATACCCTTTAGTTTTGTTATTTTATCATTTATTTCTGTCATTTGGATATCTTCTATTGATGCCCAAGAATATGAATTCAATGCCAAAGACTATTATTTAGAAAGTCCATCGATTGTGAATGACGTATCTTCTAACGTTGATGACAATTCTGCTAAAGATTCAGAGGACTCTAAAAATGACAATTCTGCTAAAGATTCAGAGGACTCTAAAAATGACAATTCTGCTAAAGATTCAGAGGACTCTGAAAAAGAGAACTGCATAAATAATCAAATTGAATCTGTTTTGAATACTAATAAAGACATTAATTCAGATTCGTATTATTCAGATTTTCATTTTGTAAAGAAATTTGACAAAAATGGAAATTTAGTCGATAGTTGGGGTAAAGCAGGTTCTAAGGATGGACAATTTCTCCACGCACATGGAATAGCAATTGATTCGAAAGATAACATATATGTTAGTGATGCAGAGAATTGCAACATTCAGAAATTTGATAACAATGGAACTTTTATTGCTAAATGGGGTACAAAAGGTAACGGTGCTGGTGAATTTTTGCAACCCGAAAGCATGGCTGTAGATTCTTTGAATAACATATATGTTGCTGAATATTCTGGAAAAAATATTCAAAAATTCAATAGCAAAGGCGATTTCTTAACAATGTGGGGAGAAAAAGGATCAAAGAAAGGTGAATTCAAAAAACCTTGGGGTGTTGCAGTAGATTCAAAAGATAACATCTATGTCGCTGATCAATCTCTTCCCAGAGTACAAAAATTCAATAGCAATGGTTCATTTATAGATATGTGGGGAAAACAAGGAGAAAAGAAAGGACAATTTGTACATCAACATGACATTACAGTTGATTCTAATGATTATGTTTATGTTACTGATGGAAGACAAAATTCTAGAGTATCAGTATTTGATAACGATGGTAAATTTATAAAACATTGGGGAGGTGAAGGAAAAAATGAAGGTCAGTTTATAGAAAATCATGGGATTATTGTTGATTCAGAAGGAAATGTATATGTGGTAGATACACGAAATGTTAGAGTTCAAAAGTTTGATAACGATGGAAATTTTATTACGATGTGGGGATCTCTAGGATGTAAAGATAACCAATTTCTAATTCCTCATGACATTGCGATAGATTCTAAAGGTTATATTTATGTTACAGATAGCGGAAAATCTCATTTTCGAGCAAATTACAATTGTAAATAAACCAGTTAATTGTTAAAATTTTATTTTTTTGCTATGCATTCATACCCTTTAAGTAGGAAGGAATTTGTCATGCCAATCGTTTAGAACAAGTTCGTGAATCCTATTCTAGTTTCTTAGGAAATATTTCGTAAATCTTACCCTTCTTTGACTGTCCATTCACTACATATATCTTCCCATCGTAAGGATTTATTTCTATATCAGTAATTATCCCAAAATTTCTACCTAAAGTTACTGATTCTAATTCCTCGTCAACATTTGCAATTCTATCAGCTAGTTCATCTGAAAGATCCAATCCAGTTCTGGTTTCATTTAGATCAAAGTGAAATATTCGTCCTTGTTTTACTGAGCCTACCAAGAGATCATTTTCATATTTTTTACCAAAAATTTTTGAATCTATAAATGTGATTGCTGTTGGAGCTATAGTATCTGCCCAGGTAAATACAGGCTCATAATATGTTCCTTTTCCATTAAAAAAAACCAAATTGTTTCTATCAAATACCTTATTTTTGAAATTTTCGTACTCAGAGGATAATCCCAAGACCTGTCTCCAACCACCATTGAATCCTGGTAAAATTACGTTAATTTCATCTCCATAGTTAGAGCCATTTTCCGTTTCCCACAAAAAACCTGTTAGAGTATCAAAACTAATCCCAAAACTATTTCTTATTCCATAGCCATAATAAAAATCTAAAGGACTGGATTCCCCCAAAGAATTATTGTCAGATAAAACCGGATCACCATCCACAGTCATACGTAATACTCCTCCACGTCCATCAGGTACTTTGCTATCTTCAATATTTTGGGCAAAGGTCAGATACTCTGGATTAGCCTCCCGATTAATATCTCCTACTACAAGGTACAAATTATTATCTGGCCCTAATTCTAATACCCCACCATTATGAGACGGTCCAGGCAAATAAGGTAAATCCATTAACATAGTTGGTTTATATAATTTTCCATCAATGAAATCATATTTGTATAGTCTATTTCCCAAGATTTCTCCATTATCAATATCCTTGGTTTCTGTATAAAATAAGAATACTTTTGTTTCATTTTTCCTAATATTCTTTTGAGAGAGTTCATCAGATTCGAAATCTTTAACATTTTTTGGATTAAAAATAGCTATACCTAATAACCCACGCTCACTTTCTGAAGCAACATTTACATCCAAAATAGGCTCATTCAACATTTCACCATCAAGAATCCTTTTAACCTGTCCTGTATTTTTTTCAATAACTAAAATATCATTTTTAGCAAGAAAATCGATCCCTGTAGGAAATTTTAGCTCTTCTGTTAATAGTATGATTTGCAGATTTTCATCATAAATTAGAGGTGGTTCTTTTTTACCACCCAATGCATTCTCCATGTCATATAATAAATTACAGGATGTAATAATTAATATAATCAAGACAGAAAAATTGATTAAAATAGGTTTAAACATTGCAAAAATATTCCTATCTACTGAATTCAAGTTCATTTGTGATAGGATATGAAATTCCCTTATTAAGGTTAAGAGGTAATTTTTTAGTAAGTTAGGATTTTAATACAGCTGAAATTGCAAGACTATTTCCTGGTTTCATATCTATTGTCTCTGTCGATGTATTAAACAACGCCATTGCATTAATATCTTTTATTTTCTTTTCTTCCCCAGTTATGGGATCTATTCCTTCCATTTTATCATCAAAATTTACTATAAATAATGCATTGTTTTTATTCAAACTTTGTATTTTATCCATCGCTACCATTATGCCCTCATTCTCATTTCCTTCTCTATCTATATGCATAACTACAAATCCCAAATTCTGATCATTTGGTAGATTTAATGTAGCGCGACCTTCTTTTAGTTCACAGGGATAGAAATCAGCTACCAATAGTGGATTTCGTGGTCCTATCTGTTGAACCAAAGGAATAGAATTAGATTGTGTTAGGCATTTACTATTCACCGTTTTTATAATTTTTTTAGTATGGAAGTGGTGTTTGGGTTCATCATCTTTTTTATCGAAAATTGTCTTTATAGGATCGATAACATCATCATCAGGACTATCTCCTCCATCTTCACTACCTGCACCTCCATCTTCACTACCTGCACCTCCATCTTCACTACCTGCACCTCCATCTTCACTACCTGCACCTCCATCTTCACTACCTGCACCTCCATCTTCACTACCTGCA
>JBHIVA010000081.1:0-8138 GCA_042138015.1 Nitrososphaeraceae archaeon
ATGAATATATCGCAAAATATCCTACACCAGAAGAAGCCTCAAAACATGCTATGGAAGCAAAAGTAACAATGCATCACTTTGAGAATGCAGTAAAAAAGGTAAAGAATCAGAGAGAGATGAAACCTGGAACAAAGAGTGGACTAGTGCAGTATAGATAACAATTAAGCGACTTTAATGTTAATTCCATATTTGGTTTCTGGAAAAGAAAATATTTTTTTAAAAAAAAGAATTTCAAACCGTGCATCCAAAATCTCTCTCTCTGCTAATATAGATGGTTTTTTTATCACTGTACCAAAGAAAATGGGAAACCATTGTTTAACAAAATTTTTAGACCAAAATAGGTTATGGATATCTAAAAATTATTATCGATACAAAAAAAATAATGTTGATTATGCACAAAAATATGAAGGAAAATATCTTATATTCATTGGTAGGAAATTTTATCTTAATATTATTAAGTCAGATGTTGAAACAGTAATTTTTTCTAAATCATTAAAAAAAATCACATTTCATGTAAGTAATAAAAGAAACTATAAAACTAATATCAAAGACTGGTATAGAAAACAAACAAATCATATAATAAATCATAGACTTCCAGAACTTAATAAACACATGAAAGTTGATTATAATAACGTAAGAATAAAGGATAATTTGACTGTATGGGGAAGCTGTTCTAGTAAGAATAATCTAAATTTTAGTCTTTATCTAAGTGCATTTCCAATTGAAATAATTGATTATATCTTAATTCATGAACTAGCTCATATTAGTGAATTTAATCATTCTACAGATTTTTGGAACATAGTAAAAAAATATGATCCTCAATATAAGAATCATATTGAATATATTAGGAACCATAGTGATTACGTACATATTTAATGAAAATTAGAAGTATACTCTGATTTTAAGAGTATTGTTTGGTTGTTCCTCTTCTATATCCATGAGTAAATTCCGAATCATAGACCTTTGAAAACTGATAACTTGAGGGTTCAACAACATCTCCTACTATTATTAGAGCAGTTTTTATTATTTTTTCTTTTAATGTTTTTTGCGTTATATCTTCTAAAGTTCCTCTGATTATTTTTTCTTCTTTCCAAGTAGCTTTATAAATAATTACAACAGGAGTTTTCATGGTATATGTTCCTCCTTTGAGTAATTCATCTACTACTTTCTCTATTAAATGAACGCTTAAATAAAATACCATTGTAGCACCATGTTTTGCTAATTCAGAGATTTTTTCTCTGTCAGGTACTGGAGTTCTAAATTCAGCCCTCGTTATGATAACGGTTTGGGTTATACCAGGTAATGTTAATTCTAGGTTAATGGATGATGCTGCTCCAAGTATTGCAGTAATTCCAGGAATTACTTTACATCTAATACCTTCTTTCTCTAATTTATCAATTTGTTCCCTGATGGTACTGAACAAACCAGGATCTCCATCATGGAATCTTATTGCCAATTTCCCCTGCCTTGTGTAGTCTCTTAGAATATTAAAAATTTCTTCTCTATTTAATAAGGCTGCGTCAAATAAAGTTACACCCTTTTTTGCGTAATTTAATATCTCTGGATTCAATAATGAGCCCGAATAAATTACGATATCAGCTTTTTCTAGAATCTTCTTTGCCTTTAATGTAATTAATTCTGGATCACCTGGACCAGATCCTACAAAATAAACTGTATTACTCTCTAACATTTCGTTTTACTACCATTATTGAAAAATATTTGTGACTTGGTTGCTTTTTACCTTTTATCTCTCCAAGGGTTTTTATCTCCAATATGTTTCCATTAGTAGATACATCTTCCGCAATTGCAATTTGAGAGTTATCCTTGAATCCAACATCAGAAAGCATTTCTATGACTCTATCAAAATATCTGCCGTCTTTAAGAAAAACTATTGTATCTGAACTCTGGGCTATATTTTTAACTTTATTTAAATCATAACATGCAGGAACAATTGAAAGATTTTCATCTCCTTCAACGAGACTTATTCTAAATTCGGCGGCAAATGCAACAATTGAAGGAATACCTGGAATTATTTCCACTTCTATATCCGAATGATTTTTTCTAATTTCTCTGTGTATATATATCCAAGTACTATAAAGCGATGGATCACCAACTGTTAAATAAAGAGTTTTCTTTCCCTCACGCACCACCTTTACAATTTCTTCTGCATTAAATTTCCAATAATTTTTTAATGATTCTCTGTCTTTTACCATTGGAAAAATTAAATTTTTGATAATAGTCTGTTTTCCAACAAATTTTTGAACGATAGATAATACGATACTATCTTTATTAGGTTTAGATGTCGGAACAAAAATTACTTCAGCATCTTGAATAAGATTTAATGCTTTTAAGGTTAATAGTTCTGGATCACCAGGACCGCAACCAATACAAAAAAGTTTCATCGACTTTTATTAAAATATGAGTTATTTAAATCATGGAATATAATTAGATTTAAGACCGCTTTGTAGCAGAAATTATTAAAACAGGATTACGAGCCAACATCATAGTTCCAGTAGGAGTACTTTTTCCTTTGAGAATAGAAATTTGGGTAAAATCAATATCTTTTAGGAAATCTGATTCTTTTACTGATTTTATTCCTCGATACATGGTGTCTATTAGAATGGTAGTTATTACTAGTCTGCCTTCTTTTACGAGTTTTTTAATAGATTTTTCTATTATACTTTCAATTTCTCCACTAGTTCCTCCTATTACAATTCCATTAACATTAGGAAATGAATCAATTACATCTTGTACTTTTCCATGTGTCAACTTAGCATTTACTTTAAATCTACTAAGATTTTTTTTTGTTAATTCTATTGCATTTTTATCAAAATCGACAGCATAAACTTTTCCTTTCATACACTGTAAACATAACTCAACAGTTATACTACCACTCCCACATCCTACGTCAATTACTGAATCAGTATCTTTTAACCTGAGTTTACTTAATACAATTGATCGAATTTCTTCTTTGGTAATAGGAACTAGTTCTGTTCTCAAAAATAATTCATCAGGTATACCACCTGTTTTATAATTCCACAACATATCAAATTTTATACTGCTAATGATTGATGCAAGCCAGTATACATCATTATCATGAATAACAGTAATAGAAACATATAAGGAAACATTCCATTAGTGATGAATTTTCTCTTTTCAATTTTTATTTCGTTTAAGGCTATTTTTTTTGCTGCAATATAGGAAATAATATAAAAAAGAATACCTATAACGAAAACTAATGCTAAGATTGCTTCCTGTGTGGTGCCCGGTGCAATTATCGATCCTAATGTTATACCTGCGATAATACCAAGTATTGCTCTCATGTAGTAAATCTTATCTAATATTTCCAATCGATTTATTTTCTTTAAATGCGACCAATTTTAATTCCTTCCGGTTGAAATTGATTATTTTTATTTTTTTATTTTTAGTTAATATTTAGCTATTTTTCTATAATCAATATTGGAGTTATCTGGCCTGGAATTGCGTTATATCGTGAATCATATCAACAATAGAATAATGAACGGGTATTACGTAAGCCAAATATCTGGAATTACAAAGGATTCATTCACTATCAAATTACATCATTCAAGGAATCCTGAAGTTATTTTGATGATTTCAACAAAAGGTATATGGATATCTAAAATGAGCTTTAAACAAGCAGAAGAAAATACCTTAGCGAGAAATATCAAAAAAGAACTTGAACGATCGAGAATAATATCGCTAGAACAATCAGGTTCAGAGCGAATAGTAGTTATAAAATTTGAACATTATGCTGGCGAAATAAGATTCTTAGTATGTGAATTTTTTGGAAATGGAAATATTATTTTATGCGATGAAAAAATGAATATTATTTTCCTTCTTAATCCCATTGAAGTTCGTCACAGGACCTTGCGAGTTGGAATAAAGTATGTACCCCCTCCTAAAAGAGGTTATGATGTATTCGAGATATCAATTTCAGAGATTAAAGCAAGTATAACAAACGAAAATAGCAAGCTAGATGTTGCACGTTGGTTAGGAAGAGAATTTTCTATTCCAAAAAAGTTTGTAGAGGAATTAATAATCCGTGGACAGTTACACAAAAAAAAAATTGACGAATTATCTGAAGAGGAAATTTTAACCATCTATAATACAATTAGAGATTTAATTAATGAGGTTATAGATGAGAATAATCACAAACCTATCATCATTTTTGATAAAAGTAATAATCCAGTTAACGTGGAGCATAAAAAATTATATGATTCAAAAGACATCATTGCTGTTCCTTCAAAATCTTTCATGGATGGAATAGACCAAGTTCTTTCTAATCAACTCATAACTGCTGGAAAAAGAGTCTTTACTGAAGAAATCGACCAAAAAATTTCAATATTAAGACATGATCTTGCAGAACAAGATAAGGCAAAACAACATGTCTTATCTAAGTCTACTTCGCTAAGGAAATTAGCATCTGAATTAATGTATAGTTCTTCATCCAATATCTTTGAATTAGAGAATTTACTGAAGAAACATTCAGCTAAAATTGTACTTGAAAAGGGAAAAAAATATTTGAATATAATGGAAGAGCAAATGCCTATAGAAGACAGCCTGCCTAAACTCTCATCTAATCTCTTCATTAGAGCAAAAGAACTAGAGCGAGGAAGTGAAAAAATTGATAATTTGAGATCAAAAATATTCCATCAAATAGACGAACTGAGTAGACAAACAGTAAAAATGGAAAAAAACCTTAAAATCAAAAATCATAAATCAAAAGAATGGTTTGAAAGATATCGCTGGTTTTTTACTTCGGAAGGATATTTAGTTATAGGCGGAAGAGATGCTTCTTCTAATTCAGCAATAATTAGGAAACATATGACGGAACAAGATATTGTATTTCATGCAGAAATTCATGGTTCACCTTTTTTTTTAATTAAAAATTTAAAATCTAATACAACTGTTTTTGATGAAAATAAAAACCTCCTAGAGACAGCGATTGCAACGGTATCTTTTAGTAGAGCTTGGCGTGAAGGATTGTCGGCAGCCGACTCCTATTGGATTCTTCCTGACCAAGTTAAAAAAGGAGCACCTTCAGGTCAATTTGTACCAAAAGGCTCGTTTGTAATAGAGGGTAAAAGAAATTTTATTAAAGGAATAGGATTAAAGTTAGCAATAGGTATATTCAAAGATCAAAACTCTTACAATTTCATCTGTGGGCCTCAAATCTCTGTAGAAAACAAATCAACTATTTATGGAATATTATTACCGGGAGGGATGGATCCAATGAATGCTGCAAAAAAGATAAAAAGCGAGTTTATTAAATTTTTACAAAACAATAAAAATACCAATATTTTAGAAGAGATGATTATATATTTAAAAGGAATACCCTTAGATGATATAATAAGACTTTTCCCCCCTGGAAAAATCAAATTAATTTCTATTGAAAAGGGAAGCAAATATGAAGCAATATGATTGTCTAAATTGGGAGTAAAGTAATTAAACCAAGAAAACCTAATAAAAAATGTGGATGAACGTTTAAAAAGTAGACATCGTGACGCTAATATGAATACTAAGGTACTGGTACGAGATATAATGAACAGCCCAATAATTTCCGCTTCACCTCATTCTAATCTAAAGGAGATTTCGGAAAAAATGAAACAAGAAAGAATCGGGAGCATTGTTATATTCGAAGGACAAAATCCGGTAGGTATAGTAACTGATTGGGACGTAGTTTCAGATGGTTTATCCAAAGATATTCCCCCTAGTTCTATTAATGCTTCAGATATTATGAAAAAGTTACACACTATTGAAGGGGAGGCTACAATAACAGAAGCGGCTAGGCTTTTCCGAAAACATAACATCAAAAGACTTGGAGTAGTATACAAGGATAAGGTAGTGGGAATAATTTCTGCTTCTGATGTAATCGCGGTAACTCCTGAATTAATAGATGTTGTTTCTGAAAAATCAGCCTTATTGAGAGGTGAGGTTGGAAGGCCTCGAGGAAATATCTCTGGTTATTGTGATGAATGTGGCGAATGGTCAGATCTATTAGAATATGGTGATGGTACTTTTATGTGTGAAGAATGTAGAGCAGGTGTATCATAGAACAATACGACGTAAAAATAACACGATGCTGAATAAATAGTATATTTAAATTTGTGTAACTAATTCTTATATTATGTATGTATCTTTTAAATTTTTGAGGAATTTTAATAAAATTATATTTTGTGGTTATTAACTCGTTTGTAATCTTTACATCATTAAGGAAACAAGATATATCGGAAATTGAAATACAATTTTTTAGATGTCCAAAGTAATATGCTGATTAACTCTTATCTAATATATAGCAAAATACCAACTAATTTTATACGTAAAGTTATTTTTATATTTCTTCTAAATCGTTAATATCTATTATTCTTGAACAATACTTACACTTTAATACAATGTTTTCCTTATCCAATACTACGATTGTTGAAACAATATTTTTTTCATTATTACTAATACAATTAACATTAGGACATTTAAAAATGCCAGTGATAAAATCTGGAACTTCAATCTTCCGCTTTTCTGCTACTTTATAATTCTTAATGATGTTAATAGTTGCGTTGGGTGAAATAAGGGCAATTCTATCTGTATCTTTGTTTATTAAAAATTTATTCTCTATTTTTATTATATCTTTTTTTTCTCTTTTGCTACTAGGTACATTTAATGCTACAGTTACAATATTTCCGTCCTTTCCATTAATGTTTAGAGTTTTGAGAACATTAAATGCTTTACCAGGATCGATATGATCAATAACAGTTCCTTGCTCTATACGTCTTACTAAAAGTTGGTTAATTTCTGACATCAATTGATATACGCAAATTTTCTTTATAAAATTTTGGTATTCCTAAATGTTTGTAAAATTGAGTAATGAAAATTATATAAGATAATTACACTAGTTGAGAGATAAAGAATAAAGGTTGGATACGATAAATTTTTTCGATTCTAATGACGATTAATACACAATCTGTTTGTTCATTCCAAAAAAAACATGGCAATAAATGTTAAGACGATCAAATTTCAAATTCTGAAAAAAAATATTGATAATTTTGGAATTATATATAAATGGTACAAAATATTATGTACTTATTCAAAATGAAAATACCGCACTCGAATTTATCAAGACAGTAATCGACAAAAAACATTTTTATACGAGTTAAAAAACTTTAAGATATTATATTTGACTCTACTATCCATCAGTGATAGCAATTCATTAAGTTGGTTTAGTAATGTATTTTAATATACCGCTAACCATGTGATTTTATACTAAAATTTTATCATAATTGTAATTAAATAATTAGTTAAAATTATAATACAAAATTTCCTTTCCTTAAAAGAACTCTTCGAGGTAGGTAAGTTAGTTTAACATTCATCCAAATCCAACTGATTTTCTTATAGACAAATCAGAATTTCGTAATTAACAAATTCATTAATTTTTTAAATGAAATAAAAATTAGATACTTAAGAATATTGTTACTTAATAATACATGACTAAGTCACATAGAACCTGCTTTGATTTGTGTTTCTTTTGATTCGAGTTATTACGTTATGCACTTATTTCAAGACACATGAAAAAGCACAAATATAGAAAATATTATATTCCTTATATAAAATAAAAACATACCCATTATATATCTATTATACAACACATACAATGGTGCTGTTAAGTTAACGAAAGATCTATAGCTCTTAATCTTCTATTTCTAATCTATGGTCATTAGATTATTTTTTGAAAGAAACAGAACACCTACCACATGTATAGTAATGGATTCTTTGTATTTGTACTTTCTTGGTTTGAGTTTAAGGAATACGTCTAAAGCAGTAGAACCCTTTAAGGATCAGAATAGAAGTTATGTTACAATTTGGGAGTGGATTCAACGTTTTGGTTCATTGCAGATTTTCAGGAGAAAAAGAGTATCAGCATTCATCATAGATGAAACCATAAATCAGATCGGTGGTCAGTACTTTTGGTTATGGATCTGTATTGAACCTGTTAAGAGATCTGTGCTTGGAATCCATATTTCAGAAGAAAGAAACATGTTTGTAGAAGAGAATTTTATCCGTTTTCTTGTATCCAAATATGGTAGACATACGGTTTACACTGATGGAGGTACATGGTATCCACA
>JBHIVA010000082.1:0-8122 GCA_042138015.1 Nitrososphaeraceae archaeon
CTGGTAGAATATATTTAATTTCACTCCATAAATCATCTGGAATACTGGTAATTGTTCTAACATACTTTTTACTCTTTAGCATTATTGGATATGATAGGAGAGAAACTAGCTATATTCCTATCTATTTTTGGGATAGGCTCTTAGTTTACTGTATGATCCTTCTCGACGTGTGCTCTATCATATCCTAGTAGGATAGATATATCCGTATTTCTAATTAAGAGAATAATAGATCATTGAAAAATTCTTTGAACTGTCTTATTTACAGACAAATATTTTTTGTGCGGTTGTAGAGTTTCTAAACCAATCGTCACCATAATTATACTAAACATCCTAACCATATTTTGGATAATAGAATAATTAGTCTTATTTCGTTACATAAGAAATATTTGTATCGGTATAATATATCTGATAATTATAACTTGGTCCTTATTTCTGATAAAATAGATAATCATCATATGACATCATTTCATGTGTAAAATTTGCATAGAAATACCACTTGTACCAAAAAATATTGTTGTAGCTAAAAACAAATCCTCTATTTACAACTTGAGTATTACTTACATATGGATATAACTATTATTGAGATCCTATGTAAATTTATCTAACTAAAATAGAAGAATAAAACGACTTTGATATGGCATAATAATCGCGTTTAAAAAGTGATATTGAAAATCTACAATAGAATTTGCATCTTATGTACGAAGTTAAATTTACGAATGACATAAAACATTAGTGGATCGACTAAAATATCTATTAGATCAGCACTATAATATTTCCGCAATTTAGACATTGAAGTTTTATATCATTTTTCTGACTATTTTTTTGTTTATAATCTAAAATTTTAAATTTTCTGGTCCCACACTTTTTACATATTGGACATTCCCTTTTTTGCTTTATTTTAGTCAACGAACTTGTACCTTAAATATACTCCGCATTTTATATAAAATATCATATACGGACCTTGATTGCAACAAACAAATAATCTAAAGCGTAGCTGAAATTTTTAAATCTATACCGTTACTATCTAGAAGTCATACTTTTAGGATCAATTTTGATCAGGTATAGAATATGGTTTTAATAGTTTTTTTAGATAATATCTAATTTTAGTCGCTTTCTATTACTATTCCTTTTTTATTATATTTTTGAAGGAATTAATTAGGTTCTCATGTTACCTAATAAAAAATTTTGAAAGAGTGTATCAGGACAATATAAATATTTTTAGATAGAGTTGATTCCAGGATTATATTTATTTCTGTAAAAATAATTCAACAATTAGTATACTTTGAATCTCTATTGAATGTTTTTAAGCTAGAAAGTACTATAAAATGTATGTCTTTTTATGATGAACCAAAATCTAAAAAAGTAAAGCCAAAAAAAGAACAAAAGACAAATTTATCCTCTGTTAATTCAATCTTAACAGATATAATTTCTTATTCTAATTCTTTGGATCAAAAAAATAATTATCCTCCTAAAAATATTGATGAATTGATTGATTATAAACCCACCATAGAAACTATGATGGGTATAAAGTATAACTTCATGGAAGAGCACAGAAATATAATTAATTCTTATTGTTCTGTATATTCAAGAATCCTAGATGATATACTTTATTCTAACTTAAATAATATTAGAAATCTACAGAGATATTCAGAAGTATATCGTGATCTAAACCGAAATATGAGGGATACTCAAATTGATAATGAAAAAATAATTAATCATATAATGGGTAAAAATATGAATACATTTATTCATTCGATAGAAATAGCGCGTAAGTTTTACTTGGATGTAATTAATAGTTATTGCAATTATTTCAAACTATTTAAAAATAAGATTTAATGAATTAACTATAATCATATATTTTATTATATTAACTTGAAATTTTATAGTAAACTTCCTAGAATTGGGATACAATTAGGATAGCAATTTTTATAGTGGTAGAAACTAAACATGTTTTAAAATATACTTACATTATAGATTCGTAGCTTATCAAAGATATCTAATTAAACTATAAATAAGATAACGCGGTATTTCACAAAATTTAAAAAACTTCATATCTTTAATTCATCTGAATAGGATTCTAAATTAGGTTCAATAATTTTTTTATTGAATATGATTAATAATTCAAAATATATTTTAAGAACTTCAAATTTTAATTGGAAATAGGAGAAAATACTCTGTGGAGTTAACTAGGAAGTTCATATTTGTTATTGTTCTCTCCTTATTGATTTTTGAAAATTCAATTATATATTTTGCAAAGATAGAAGAAAAAGAGCATTATTCACATCTGATAATAGTTTTAAATTCATTGTTAGCAGTATTAGTTGCCATATTCGTATTATTACGTCAAAGTACAGATAAAAAATTCCATTTAAAAACAAGAATATCAGTTACTCTTGGTTTATGCTTATGGTTTTTGGCTAATTTAGTATGGGCAATTTATAGCATTATTCTTGAGGTTGTACCACCTGTTCCGTCAATTGGGGATTTCTTATGGTTATCAGCATATGGATTTTTGGGGTATCATCTCTTACTATCATTTAAGAAATTCAGAGACAAATTTGACAAAAAGTTAATCTTCTCAGGATTCCTAGTTGGTGCCATTTTTCTAACTTTAATGACTTTGTTTACAGTTAGTATTTCTAGTTTAGAAAATATTCGAGGAGTTTCTATGTTTATTGTTTTATTGTTGTATCCCTCATTAGCAACACTGCTATTAATATTTTCAATAATTTTACACATTGGTCTTAGAAAAGATATCCACCATTCTTTCCCATGGATGTGCGATTCTCTGGCAACACTTGCAATAGTTGTCGCGGATAGTTGGTTTGTACTAGTTGTGGTATCTCACCTTATCGATGATATATGGATATCTGCGCTTTTTATAAATGCTCATTATCTCATCATGGCTAGTGGATTGATTTGGTATTATAAATACTTGACTCACAGACACGATAATAAGCTTCTAGTTCGATGCCACGATATCATTCAGAAAAAAAAAAGAGTTAGTATTGCAGCTGTTTCAATTATCGGTGTATTTGCTATAATATCTGTTTTTCCTAATCCTCTTAACCCTTTTGATTTCTCATCACATTCTCATGAAAAAGAGATAGGAATAGCACATGCCTCTTCAAATATAAAGCAAATAAAACTAGGTGTTTTGTTACCTATTACAGGAACACTATCTTCTATTGGAGAATCTGGTTTAACTACTCTCAAGATTGTTGCTGAAGAAATAAATAATTATTTATCTGATATAAAATCTGATTATAGAATAAGACTTTTAGTCGAAGATACAAAAACAGATCCTACAGAATCATTAAAAAAACTAAAACTATTTAAAGAAAATGAAGTCAATATGGTGATTGGTCCAGCTAGTAGTTCTGCGCTTATGCATTTAAAAAAATACGCTGATGAAAATAATATTTTGATAGTCAGCTACTCAAGTACTTCACCTTCATTCTCAAATATCAAAGATAATATCTTTAGGTTAATTCCAGATGATATAAATCAAGCCAAAGCTGTATCTAAAAAAATTTGGGATGATGGCATAAGAATAATAGTACCTATGTGGAGGTCAGATATTTATGGTAACGATCTACTAAACTATACAAAAATGAACTTTGAAGATTTAGGTGGTATAGTGGCTGATGGAATAAAATATAATCCTCCAGTTGGTCACTTTGCAGCAAGTTTAAGTAGAGCCAACTATGTATTTTGGGGTCAAGATTTAATAGATCTCAATTACAAAGTGAGAGAACTTTCTAACGTATATCCGTTAGAAGAGATAGGTGTATACATTATAGCATTTGATGAGATTGTTCCTATATTCAGTCAGGGAAACTCACATCCACTGCTACAACAAGTCAGGTGGTATGGGAATGAAGCAACAGCAAAATCGGAGAAAATAATAACTAACTATGAATCTTCGTTATTTGCAGATAAGACCGACTACGTAGCTCCAGTTTATGAATTGAATGAAACAAAAAATAAAAAATTACATCATTTTCTAAAGAAATATCAAGAATCACATACAGAAGCTTTTCTCACTTTTGATGGTCCATATCTATATGATTCAGTATGGCTCGCTGCCCTTTCTAAGATCAAATCAAACAATACCAACGACGTAGAACTGTTAAAGAAAACTTTCATGAATGTTTCTTACTCGTTTATGGGGATAACAGGACCCACTAAACTCAACCTTTTTGGAGATCGCTTATACGGTGAGTTTGATTTTTGGGAGGTAAAAAAAGAAGAAAATGAAGCATATGTATTAAAATGGAATAAAATAGATTCTTCATAAATACAAAATCATATTATTCTTACAATTTAGAAATAATTCTATCTTTAATAAAAAAAAGCAATTTCACAAATATATTTATTTGATATGTAAATATCGTTTATTTATATCGCTTCGTGTAATTTGTAACCAAAAAGAGCAATTAATATTAAAGATAGGTACTTTATCTATTTAGGAAAATTTAACATATTAATCTCTGGATAGCTTATTTTACACCTAAGAAATTTCTATAGTCCTCTAATACAAAATCAAAATTAGCAAATTTTGTACCATTTTTTTCAATTATTTTCATTATTAACGGTTCTTTTACAAATTGGTCCATATTTGGATCTCCTTCAAAATATAATTGTGTAACTAAAGAGGGATTTCCTGGATTTTCAGAAATCCATGCTTTTACATGAATGTGAGCTGGTCTAATGATATTTCCTTCAGAATAGCTAGCAGGTAATATTGTATCCAATGTATAATTCCCATCATTATTAGAAATAACCTTTCCTCTTAGTTTAAAATTGATATTATCGTATTCTCCTTTTGAATCAGCTTGCCAAAAATCTAAAATAGCTCCTTTTATTGGATTACAATTAAAGTTCTTTACTTTTCCAGTAACTATTAACCTTTCACCTTCTATTCCCTTCGCAAAGTCGTCTTTAACAGGTGATCCTTCTTTATAGTATGGTCCCTGTACTGTTGAGGTAGTTAAATTACAAGATTGTTCTATTTTCATAGAATCATTTAATTTACTGATATTTTCTTGGGAAAAGGAATGAGATGGTGACATTAATAATGTCAAAAAGATCACAAATAAAATATAAGATAGGATTGAAGTTTGTATAACAATTGTATTAAACATATAATATAATAGATCTCGATAGATGTTTAAGTGTTATGATCTATTGAATTAATAATCGATATAATTTTTTAATCATCAAAATATATTAATTAAACATATGAATCAATTATTTATATAAATAATCTTAAGGTCAAACTGGAAGACCATTATCAATTATCATGTTTAGTAAAATACTTTAGGTAATAATTATACTGTCCTTATTTCCCAAATATATGTCTATTACAAATGAATTGAAATATTACATGTGGAGGTATAATTAACGTGATAAATATTGCTTAACGTCTTAATTTAATTTTATATACATTCATAGAAGATTTCATTAACCTTCTGCAGGTAAGAGGCTTTTTTCGGCCAGTCCCGTATTTGGCCTTTCCTCTTTACCATAATAGTGTCGCGGGGAACGGGACCGAAACCCGGTTCACCATTTCTGCAGAAGGTTAACAATTATAGGACCACTTAATATTAATAACTTTCAAAAAATGATGTGAATTAATTGATATTTTTATTTTGTTTTTATGGTAGCCAAATTTGGTTTGATTACATTGGAATTCTTCTGATGAAATCTGTAGTCTCTAAAATTAAATATACACCAATATGCCTTGTATTGAAAAAGAATTTATCGAATTTGATCTTATTAACTTTAGTATAACCATGTTTGATTATAAATACTTGACAATCACGTTTTAGGTCTAAATCTTTAATTAATTACTTATTCTACCTATTTTTTATGAGTGACTATTTTCGTAGATTAAGTAAATCTGTTGGATTTTTACTTGCAATAACCATAATTCTGTTAATAGTAATATCTATTACATCCTATCAATTATTTAAAGACAATAGCACTAAAACTAATATTATCGCTACGGAATCTATTAAAGAAAACGCAAAAATTTTAATAAAACAACTAGATGAATCTTTAGAGAACAAAATAGAAATTATTTTTTCTATTCTGACATTAATATCCAATTCGCCAGTAATCAAATCAGATAGCGTTGTTACAATGAACCTATTAGAATCTGCACAGAATAGTACTAAGGATTTAACTGCATATTATGGATGGAGTGACTTGGACGGAAAAATAAAATTGACTACTGGTTTTGAAGATAGACAAATTTATGAAAAATTTATAGGCAAGAATGTTTCATTTATCGAACAATTTCAGAATATAAAAAAAACTTTATTACCAGAATTCACACCTATTATACAGTCGCTAATTAAAGTTCCTACATTGTTTATTGTTCATCCTATTATAGTTACAAATAGTGAGGGAAACTTTTCCCAAATAATTTTAGATCTCTTTCCTAAATATAATGCTCAAAATCTTTTTGAAAGTTTAAAGTCTCTGGAACGAATGGAAAAACCAATATCGTCTAAACATTTTGAAGGTACAGTATATGCTGGAATAAATGTATCTTCCATGGTTGATTTGCTTGGAAATCAAGTTTCGTCTAGAAGTAAATCTTCAATATCTTTATTAGATGAAAATGGTAATATCATTTATTCCGACTATAAAGGATTGGATACTATAATATTCGATTTTAAAGAATCAAATGATTTAATTAAAACTCAATTTAATGAAGAAAATCAAATTCTTTTAAGTCAAATAAAAGGAAAAATAATTTCAGGTAAAACGGAAAGTCTGGATATTTCATATGTTAATGGGAGTAAATTCACAATATCCTATACACCCATAACTATTAACAATAAAGATGTATTTTATCTCGTTTTGGATACACCACATGTATTCGCTAGAGAAGTGGACAGTCTCATATCACAACAACAAAACTCCGCAATAGGGTTTATTATTTTAACTAGTGTCATTGGACTTCTTGTTATTATTTTATTGAACTTACTGAACTATAAATTGAAAAAAACAGTATCTGAGAGGACCCACGAATTGAAAATGGCAGTTAAGAATTTGGAAGAAAATAATCAAATACAAAAGGAATTTATAAATGTTGCCGCACACGAACTACGTACCCCTACACAATCAATTGCTGGGTATTGTGAAATGATCGAATTATTCCCAGAGAATATAAATAAATATTTAGAACCCATAAAAAGAAACGTAGAAAGATTATCAATACTTATTAATAATATTTTAGATGTTACGCGTATTGAAAGTAAGAATTTTAGATTAGAAAGATCTTATTTTGATATTAATATTAAAATTAATAATGTAATAAAGGATATAAAATTAAATTATAATTTTGATAGAAACAAAAGTATTGAAATAGTTTTCAACTCGTCATCAAAACCTAATATGATTTTTGCAGATAAGACAAAAATTTACCAAGCGATAAATAATCTATTAACTAATGCAATTAAGTTCACAGATAAAGGGAAAATTACCATAACTTTAGAAAATAAATTGATTAATAATAAGAAATACGTCGTTGTAAAAATAAAAGATATGGGTAAAGGAATAGATCAAGAAATTCTTCATAAAATGTTTGATAAATTTACTACAAAATCTGATACAGGCACAGGACTTGGGTTATATATTACTAAAAAAATTATAGAGATGCACGGAGGTACACTCAAAGGATACAATAACGTTGATGAAATAGGAGCTACTTTTGAATTTACTATTCCAATAGAGAAGGAGGATCGCAATTAACCCTAACTATTAAAATTCTTAATAAAAAATTATCAAGAATCCTATAGAAAGATCGTATTTGTATTTAAAAAAAGTAAATATTAGAATAGTTAACCATTATTTGATACATTCAAATATACAATCTTAAAACAGGCTGTGTTAACTTAGGACTGATTCACCTCCAATTCTGAATAGGATTGTGTTTCTGATTGTTGTATTGTATAGATAAATGAATAGGTTAATCCAATTGTATACATGTTGTAGATCACATTTTATACTACTATTCTTGGTACATGGATAGTAATCATCAAAACATTCTGTTCTATCCTTAAAATACTGCATTACTCTTTCAATAAGACTTTTCTCTAAAGGTGAA
>JBHIVA010000083.1:0-8039 GCA_042138015.1 Nitrososphaeraceae archaeon
ACTATACCTCCTGCATAATTCGAGTTGCCATCTATTCCATCTGTACCACAACATAATATAGTAAAATCGTTTAATTTTACAGAATTTAAATAGGAAACTGATGAAAGTAACGATTCCTGATTTCTTCCACCTTCACCGATTGTTAATACCCTTTTAGATTTATCCTCAAATGTAGAATTCTTCTTAAGTGAATTTGACGATTCTATCTTTACTACTGTTTCACCTCCTAAAACAAAAGCAACAATTTTATTTTTTGATTTGCTATATCGTATTTTTTTTTCTTTCTCTTTCTCTTTTTCTTTCTCTTTCCAATTCATTTCTAGTTTATCATTTAACAAAATATTTGCTAAATTTTTACCAAAAATTTTTGCTTCTGAAGTAAAATCAGATCCAAGATAAAAAGTTTTTACTCCGTATTTTTCAATGTGAGAAACTGCACTCTTACAAGCGATTTCGTTATTTCCAATCAAAATGTTACAGACATTTTTAAAAATAGGATCGTTTGGTCTAGGCAAGTCTTGAAGGTATCCATTATAACCCATTTCTAAAATGTTTACTATTTTATTTAATTCTTTTTTATCTCTATGTTCCCATATTCGATATTTTTTTAATATACTTATAGCATCTGCGTAAGTTGAATTGTCCCCTATTGTAGGCCCAGATCCAATAATATTTAGGTCATCTCCCACCACATCAGATAAAATTAATGCAACAACCATTGTATCGTCATTAACATATCTTACAAGATTTCCACCTTTTACATTTGAGAGATGTTTTCTTACTTTATTTATTTCGTGAATTGATGCTCCTGATTTGAGTAATAATTCTGTTATTCTTTGTTTGGATTTTAGTTCTAGACCAGATGTCGGAGAACATAATAAAGCCGATGCTCCTCCAGAGATTAGAACAAATACAATAGATCGATTCTTGATATTTTTAAGTAAATCAAGAATATATTTTGTTCCTTTTACACAGTTCTTATCAGGTATAGGATGAGAAGCTTCTGTAACTTTTATAAATTTAGGTTTGAATTTCTCATTATATGGAATATTTATAGCTCCAGAATTTATTTGATAATTTTTTTTTAATAATATCTCTTCTAAAGCGATTGCCATTTTTGCGGTTGCTTTTCCAGCACCAACAATGTGGATAGAATCGAATTTATCTAGGTTAAAATTAAAATCTTTTCGTTTTACATCTCTAATTACAAGTATATTATTTTTATTAGCGATTTTGTAATTTTGACCTTCTTTTAGTTTAATTTTGTCAGTAAATTGTTTCCTTATTTCAACAGACTTTTGTATTAACACAAAGGGATCAACTGAGTTTATTGCTTCCTCAATTGCATTGATACATATATTGAAAGATTTAACCTTATTATGATACTTTATTAATTCTTCTTTATTCTGAATTATTTCCATTTCTGTGTTATATTGTGTATAACATAGATAAATTCTGTTGGAGATTTATTTTGATAATTCTATATTTTTATTAGATAGGAGAATATTTTTATTATTTTCATATGGATATTACTGCCAATGTTATCTAAGATCTGCTAAATCATCTATCAAGTTAAACCCATTTTTTGGTATAGGTCTTCTTCCATTAAATCCCTCAGTTTTTTTATGCCAGAATTTTATTTTATCTTCTCCGAATTTCCAACAGAGCCAAATTTCTTCATCATTTCGAATAGAAGGGAAATCTAATAAACCTTCGTCAACACTTTTGATCATTATACCCATGTCTTCAATTTCTTGTATTATCTCATACAGAGTAGTTACTGCATGGTTTAATTCCTGTTTCTTTTTAAAAAATTTTTCAAACTTTGAATCAGAATCAAGTATATTCTGTAGCTCTTCTTGAATATCCACTACCTTATTTTTTTGTGATAAAACTTCATTAAATCTTCTCTTTACATGGGGTAATACGGAATTTGCTTTATCCAAAGTATAGTGAGTAAACATTAACATCTGTCCTAAAATACTATAGATTATTTATGCTTTTTTACCATCTCATTACTAACTTGATATGGATAATCAATTATAGTAAAGATTTAGTATTTTAAATAACAATTTATTGGGAAATTTTGGAATAAAATAGAGAATATTTTTGATTTCCTACATAAGTATGATATTATTTATTTTATTATTTATTGAATAAAGATTATCCAGTTCTTATTGAAATCATCTATACTATTATTTTCTTTAAAATTTAGTTTCAAATAAGAGTTAACCTGTAAAAATTTATTTTCATCACGGATTTGTTCAGGATTTGCGAATTCAAGATTAGCTTTATAAATATAAAAGATAAAATAAAGTTACCGAAAATCTTTTTACAGTTTATTCAATGATAATCTCTGTATGGCTTAGAATAATTAGAATCAAGTTTTTGTTAGCATCTATCATCGGAATAACTATAGCAATTTTATATTCTTTTTATTCTTTTAAGGAGTTCGATTGGTTCCATGCTATTTTAACTTATATAGGGGTTATTTTACTTCATGCTAGTGTAGATATTTTTAACGATTATTGGGATTATAAAAGAGGAATAGATACAATAACGAAAAGGACCAAATATAGTGGAGGAACAGGAGTATTACCTGAAAAAAAATTATCTCCAAGAGAAGTCTTTCGAGCTGGAGTTATTTTTATGTTATTAGGCATTGCTATAGGGATTTATTTTGTTATTCAAAACGGAATTATAATAGGAATTATATTATCAATTGCAATTGTGTCTATATATTTCTATTCTACTAAGATTGTAGATATAGGTCTAGGAGAGATACTAGTTGGTATAAAGGGTGCCATGATCGTGATCGGAGCATCCTATGTTCAGTCAGAAATAATAGATACTTCTATAATCTTATTGGGTGTTATCATAGGTATGTTGTCGTCTCTGGTCTTGTTCATAGCTTCGTTCCCTGACCATGATGCAGACAAAGAAAAAGGACGTAAAACTCTAGTTATTTTAGTTGGAAAAAAAAGAGGATCTATATTATTTCCTTATCTTTTTGGAACAATATATGCATTAACAATACTGGGAATAATCATTGGTCATATTCCTTTTTACGCATTACTAGTTATGAGTTCCTTACCTTTTGCAATAAGATCTGTTGATCATTTAAAAAATAGTTATGATAACATTGATAGTATCATCAAATCTATATCAAACACCATAATTTTCTCAAGATTATTCGGAGTTTGTCTCTGTATTAGTTACGTGATTGCAATTTCTGTTGATATATTCATTAAAATTGGATATCTATGAAATGAATATAAAAAAAGTCACATATTATTTTTTGAAAAAATAAAGGAATTAAATGATTTTCGTTTAAAATTTTGCTGTTTTTCCATTTAATAGTAATTCATAATAACAGATAATCATTTTTATCTCTTTAGAGTTTTTATATTAAAATCTGATGCGTTTAAAGATGTTCCACATATGTTGCACCTTCCACCAAAGGATCTGATGCTATCTTTTATGGATTTTAAATTAATCATCCTGTTAAGAGTTGAACCGCATTTATCACAAACAATCTCAATGCATGGATATGACATTACATTCGAGACTAACAATAATAGCTTATTATCATTTCTGTAAAGTTTTATTGACGTTTTTACAAATATAAATACAACTTTTTAAAAAATCCCTTCATAAAAATTAAATTTCTATTCAGCAGTCTATCATATCCTTATTGACTCATCTAATAAATACCAAAACGAATAAAAAAATAAATACATTCATTCTAATAAATTTATAAGAATATGCCAATCGATCCTGTATGCGGTATTGAAATGGATGATGAATTAGCGGTAACTTTCGAGTACGAAAATAAAAAATTTTACTTTTGTTGTGAAGGATGTAAAGGAATTTTTAAAAGAAAACCAAACAAATATAACAAAAAATCCTAGATTGACACAAGAGATACTCATTTTGATCTCAAACATCAAAGTAAATTATGTATTTAATGCAATGTATTTTGGATCATTAGAAGATTTACCTACAATAAGTTAATTGATCTAAATTGACTGTAGCTCGATTTCCTTCTCTAAGTTTTATAAGCCTATAAATAAAAATTAATAACCTAACTTTGAAATCAGTAAAAATTTCAGGAAAAGGAACTGTAGAGATTGCGAATTCAATCAGAGATGTTGAACTAACATCACCTGGTGAAATAATTATCAAGATGAAAGCATGTGGTATTTGTGGTTCTGATTTGGAAAAAGTGTTTGGAAAATATGGAATGTCATCTGGAAAATTAGGTCATGAACCTGCAGGAGAAGTATTAACAGTAGGGAAAAATGTTAAAGATTTCAAAAAAGGGGATAGAGTTTTCGTTCACCATCATGTTAGTTGTCATACATGTCATTTTTGTAAACATGGTAATTTTACAATGTGTGAACGATATCAACAAAGTAATTTTGTACCGTGTGGCCTATCTGATATATTTCTTGTTCCTGAATGGAATGTTTCTAAAGGTGGAGTGTTAAAATTACCGAACACTATGAGTTATGAAAAGGCATCACTAATTGAGCCTCTTGCCTGTTGTATTAGAGCACTAAACAAGGTAAAACGCTATAAAGGAGATGATGTTGCTGTATTTGGAGCTGGTCCCGCTGGGCTTATGCTAGTATCACTTGCGAGACTGTATGGGTTTGATAAAATATTCCTTCTAGATCTCAATAATTTCCGATTAAAATTTTCTAAAAAAAATATCGAGGGTATTACTACAATTAATCCTAAAGATGAATTTGAAGAAATAATAAGAAGCAACACAGAAAAAAGAGGAGTAGATTTATCCATAGTAGCCACGAGCAGTTTGAATGCTCTATCTAACGCATTTGATATAACAAGAAAGGGTGGCACCATTCTTCAGTTTGGAGTTCCTCCAAAATCCAGTTCATTTCAATTCGATATAGCAAAAATCTACTCCAATGAACTAACATTTCTTTCAAGTTATGCTGCTTCTGAATTAGAAACCAACCAGGCACTTGATTTGTTGAAAGAAAATAAAGTTGACTTAGATTTTTTAATTACCCATAGGTTTAGTCTTCAAAAATCACAGGATGCGTTTGATTGTGCACATAAAGCAATAGATTGTATGAAAGTTATTATTACATCAGACTGAATTTTAATTACACGATTTTTATTATTTATATATATTAGTTAATATGGATTATTGGTTATAATAGATAAATTTAAGAAAATTATCTTAACTCTGGTTATTTTAGACCTTAAAAAATAAATATCGTCAAACCCAACTTGAATCTGGTTAAACAATTAATGGATTGGGGAATGAAAAATAGGTTTTCAAGAATTATACGACCAGATGATGGTCGTTGCGTAATGTTGGCAGTTGACCATGGCTATTTTCTTGGACCAACAGAGAAATTGGAAGTTCCCAACAAAACTATCAAACCATTATTACCCTTCGCCGACTCACTTATGTTAACTAGAGGTATTCTTAGAACATCTGTGAATCCAAGTACTGATGTTCCGATAGTCTTACGGGTCTCTGGAGGTACAAGTATTGTAGGAGAAGATCTATCCAAAGAAACAATTACAACATCAATAGAAGAAGCAATAAAACTTAACGCATCTTGTCTAGCCTTGTCTATTTTTGTTGGATCAAAATATGAACACCAAACTCTTGCAAATCTTTCTTCATTAGTAGATAGCGGCGAAAAATATGGAATACCAGTTCTTGCTGTGACAGCAGTAGGAAAGGATATGGTAAGAGATTCAAGGTACCTTGCTTTAGCCTGCAGAATAGCTGCAGAATTGGGAGCCCACGTAGTAAAGACATATTACTGCGAGAATTTTGAAACAGTTGTTGATGGATGTCCTGTTCCTGTCATAATTGCCGGAGGAAAGAAACTAGAGAAGGAAATGGATGCGTTAGAACTTACTTTTAACGCGATCCAAAATGGCGCGGCAGGAGTTGACATGGGCAGAAATATTTGGCAATCAGAGTATCCAGTGGCTATGATAAAAGCAGTTAAATCTATTGTCCATGAGAATTACACTATAAAAGAAGCATATGAACTTTTTATAAAAGAAAAGAAAAAAGAGCATAGAAACACCGCTTTAGCCAGATAATGAATTATATCTTCTAATAATTAGTGTATGTATTGGAGATCTAGTCCTTAATTCTATATTACAATTGTGTCATTAAAAGATGAATATCTTTATATTTTTGCAATTAATTCTAAATTATAAGGTTACAGTTTGATGAATAAAAATTTCTTAAATTTTTCGCTCTTATTGTTTACGTTTCTTTTCATAGGATTAACTAGTCTTAATCAATTTATTGTCTTGGTTTTTGCAGAAATCATTATTGGAACTGATGAAAATGACCGAATAAAGGGAACAAAGAATAAAGATAGTATTTTTGGATTGGAAGGTAATGATAGGCTTTGGGGAAGAGATAAAGCAGATTATTTAGATGGTGGCTCTGGAAAAGATAAAATAGATGGAAATAAGGGAAAGGATACCATTTTTGGTGATTCAGGAAGAGACAAGATAGAAGGAAATAGCGGAAGTGATTACATCGATGGGTACAAAGGAGATGATCTGATCCAAGGTAACTCGGGAGACGATGACATATTAGGACATGATGGAGATGATATTATACAAGGAAATAGAGGAGATGATGTAATCTATGGTGAAGATGATGATGATAGAATAGAGGGAAATAGTGGAGATGACTGGATAAATGGAGGAAAGGATAGAGACTTATTAATAGGAGGTTCAGGAGATGATGTTCTCTGGGGAAAATCCGGTAAAGATGTTCTCATTGGGGGCCCAGGAGCAGATGAATTCCACTGTGGAAAAGGTTTTGATATTATACTAGATTTTAATCGATTTGAAGGAGACACAAAATCTAGAAATTGCGAAGTTTTCTAACTTTGGCACAATGAAACTTGATATCCTTCATTTTTTGTTCAATAAAATTTTTCAATTTAATTTTAAAAAAAAGATCCAAGCGCTATAAATTAAAACTTTTTGTACCAAGAATTATTTATATTAATGGCTTTACTTCTATTGTTTAGTTGTTAGAAATGAAATACGGGTTTACTACTGGAGTGTTGATATTTGTGACATTATCTATTATTTTTATCTATAACACTGATTATGGTTTAATTTGGGCTCAATCTGATAAATCCTTTAAAGGAACAGTAGCTCCATTTGTACCTCCACCGCTCTCAGAGAGGGGACCACAAAATCCTCCCAGTGATGGGATTTCAATTAAAGAATTTACACCAGAAGAAGAAATTATTGATGAAGAAGAAACCGAACTTGAAAGGGATCGTCTTCCTGCTTTAACTGAAAGAGAATTTAGAGAGTTTTTCTCTGAAACTGACGATCCAGAAGATTCCATCTCAAGAGAGTCTGTGACTATTATTCCCAATAAAACAATGGATTCTGATCCTATAAGAAATATGGTAGAAGAAATAATTAACAATGAATCTATTATAAGTGATGAAGATGGAATAGCAGGTCTTAATTTATCAGAACTTACTTCCGAGAAGGAAAGATTACATCAACTACTTACCGCACAGGAGGCCGCCATTGAACTGAATGAGACAGAAGAAACTTCAGGAGAAATAACAAATGTGACGGGTATACCCGTAAATGGTACTAGTGAAGATATTGAAGAAGATGATATCTTATCAGAAACAAATATCCCGGAAACTGAAGTGCTGGACTTTATTAATCAAACAAGTTCTAATTTTACTGCAATTCCTTCAATAAGAGATGATAATACACTTGAAGAGACTGAACTAGAAGGAGAACAAGAATCGCAACTTCCTTCAAACGGATCTAACATTTTTTCAAATGAAACTTTAGACATGGAGGGAAATAATATGACAACAGAAACAGAACCATTTGATGAAACAACAAAACGAACTTTATCTGCAGAAGAACAAGACCAACAGCAAGTAGCTGAAGAAGAACAAGACCAACAGCAAGTAGCTGAAGAAGAACAAGACCAACAGCAAGTAGCTGAAGAAGAACAAGACCAACAGCAAGTAGCT
>JBHIVA010000084.1:0-7948 GCA_042138015.1 Nitrososphaeraceae archaeon
CAACAACACGAATAAAAATAATTGTGATCTACAACATGTATACAATTGGATTAACCTATTCATTTATCTATACAATACAACAATCAGAAACACAATCCTATTCAGAATTGGAGGTGAATCAGTCCTAAGTTAACACAGCCATCGATTCCTTCAAATAATTTATTTTCAATTTCTTCAAGTTGTTCGTTATCTACTCCCTCCAAAATTCCTTTAATTATTCCAGGAGTTTTATCAGGTAAAGAAAAATCGTCAGATCCTCTATTTGTTTCATAAAAAAAATTTCTATCATATTGGTCTTCATAATAGTCATTTCTTTCTTCTTGATATGCAAAGGCTTGACCTTTCGGTACTCCTGATGATGCAGTGAATAGTATGCTGAAAGTCAAAACAATACCTAATGTTATAATGCTCTTCATTGAAGTTTCAAATCAAATAAATTTAAAATGGGTTAAGAGAGAATTCTCTCTACTAAATATCGTAAAGAATTTAAGTTAAGTGAAGAATTGGAAAATGTTAGATATTCTATTTATAATATGTATCAATAGAGTAATATACTAATTAATTTAAAAAACCCTCATGAATAAAATAAAAAAAAGGTAGAATTATCAATCTAGAATTACTGGAAGTCTATCGCCACTAAATTGTCCATTAAGATTTACATCTACACAGATATTTACTAGATTCTTTTCTAAGTTTATTCCACTATCAAGCAATCCATTTCCATTACCGTTTCCGTTTGCAGTCCCATCTTCTTGAAGTTGTGCAGTTGCTGCATCACCGTTTTGTGGTGGTAATTGGTTAACATCTACACCATTGATATTGGTATTACTGTTGTGACAGTTGATTTTCTGGACATTTACACTCTTAGGATGTGGTTTTTCCATTGCGTATGGATCTGCATATGGGTCTGGTGCATAAGGTTGTGCGAATGAAGACGGAATAGTCATGGATATTGTTCCTGCAACTAAAACTGCTGCTAACAAAAACATCGAACCTATTTTTATTTGAGAATTCATTGGTCTAATAAATGATATATGGTATATCTAACGTACGAACAAACCTTAGAGATTTATTGAATATAATTTATTAGTATGATTTCATTAAGAATTTCCTAATATTAGATAATTATGAATGTTGTTTTATAACAATAGTTAATTTTGTGAAAGGTAACATAATGAATCTATTCTATAAAATTATAAAATTATAATTTAATAATTCTTCATATAACATTATTTTTCAATAGATAGATAGAAATTCATACTCTTACTCATGATGACTTTGTAATTTTTTACAACTTTAGTATATGAAATAAATGGTAAACTAAACTTTAGTGAGATTTAATGTGAAATAGATTATTTATTGAAAAATGAAAAGAAAATTTATCCTAGAAATCCACCTAGAAACCCACCATCTATTTGTCCATTAAGATTTATGTTAGCACAGATGTTTACTAGATTTCTGTCTATGTTGATCCCGCTCTCAAGCCATCCATTACCATTAGCGTTGCCATTGGTATCATCTCCTTCAAGTTGTTGTGTTTCAGTTGATGTTGCACCATTTTCTGGGATTTGATTGATATCTACACCATTAATATTTAAATTGCTATTTAAACAACCTAGTTTCTGAACATTTACGCTAGTGTGATGAGGTTTATCTTTAGCATATGGATCTTTGGGATATAACATCCTATCATCATATGGCATTACATACGGATCTTTTTCTGCATAAGGATCTTCCATAATGTATGGATCTTTTGCATATGCTTCTTCATTACTATAGTATTCTGGTTCAGCGAATGACGAAGGAATAGTCACAGATATTGTTCCAGCAATTAATACTGCTGCCAAAAATAATATCGAACCAGTTTTGATTTTATTGTTCATTGTTATATGACATTATATATAATATATCTAAGATACGAATGATCATTAGATATTGTTTGAATATAATCTATTAGTATAATGTTTTTAGGAATTATTTATCATTATTTATTTAGAAAAATTGTTTTATAATTAAATTAAAATTTTTATTGGTAACTAAATTTTGAAATTATATTTCGTCTTTAACTTTTATATGTGATCTTTTTTAGTGCATATTTAGAACATTTATAGAACAAGAATAAGTCATGTGTTAAAATACGTTAGATGATAAATAAGATGATCTTATATTTATTAATAATATTTGAAAAAATATGATGGAAATTTAATGTATTTTACTTCACTCTATTCTCTCAATTTCGATTGAATGACTTATGATCGCTTTTGACCCTGGAGGATGTTCTGTTAAATGATTTACTGCCGCTTCAATTGCATCAGTAATTTCTCTATGAGATGAAGAATATTCATCGACTCCAACTACTGATATTAAACTTCTCTCTTTAATCTTAAATGTCATACTTGCTAACCCACTATAAGATATAAAAGGATTATAGATTTATTTAGGGTAGCTTTAATACTTGAATAAATTAATTTTTAATTGCTTTTAAACTAAAAGAATATAGATAATTTTAATGATTGTTTCTAACCTAGTTATAACTCAAATAATAAAATTATTACTACTTACCATAACTAATATTCTATTGTGTCTCGTCGAGCGACTTTTAAAATTTCCTCATCTCTACTTTCGTTAGTTTTGATCTTCCTCATCTCTCTTCTTTTATTCCCATTACTTATTTTATCCTCAAGATCTCTACGTAGTTTGATATTTAGAATAGGTTCTTTTTCTGTCCATTCCTTCATCCATCCTCGAACTACGTTTAGACAAAATTCAGCTGTTCTTCTGACAAATCCATCTAGATCCTCTTCTGCTATTTTTTTTAATTCCTCAATTCTTTTTACTATACTTTGATTAGGTTCTATAATCTTTGAATCCGGATCTGCTAGAGCAGAACATGCGTTTCTTTTTATCCTCCTAGAATCATCTTTTAATAATTGAAAAAGATGATTTAACACAAGCTGATGTAGGGTTTCTGCTCTGATTTTGAGATTTTTATCATTTGTTATTTTTTCATTTTTCGTAGTTAGAAATTTACCTAAAGCAAGAGTAGATGCTGCACGTACAAAATATCTATTTGTGGAATTTGTTTTATAATCTTTTTTACTGCTCTTGTTTATTAATAAATTTATGATATCTTCTACTATTTCTATATTTTCATCATTAGCAAGTTCACTTAAACCATTTATTGCACCCTGAGCTAATTGATCTTGAAAAGTAATAGATTCAATTTTATTCATCAGGATTTTAACCATTTCAATTTTTATATTGTTTCCATCTGGTATAAATTTAATACATTTCCCTATTGCTGTAGCTGATGCGTTCTCTACAAAATAACTTTTATCATTTAATAACGAAACAAGTATAGGAGTATTATTTTTATTTTTTAAATTTAATATATCTTCTCTTTCAAATTTCCCTAAATTTTGTATTATTGCTCTTTTGGTTTGTGGAGCTAAACCGGGAAACTTTTCATCAGTTAGACATTTTTTTAAAATTGTGCAAGCTTTTGAATCTTTATTATAATCTTTAGTATCATGATATGAACCAAGTACATTTGCAGCCTCTACAGAGACAGCGTAAAAAATAGAATCTCTCAGTACAACATCTTGTAGCAAATCCAATATTTCAATAGAAAAAAAAGAATCTTCTTTAATTAATTTCAAAGCATAAATTCTTTCAGCGAGTGTAGACCTATTATCTTCTCTTTTTCTTAATGAATTTTTTAGAATATCATATAGATTGAATTTTTCATTATGATTTTCTATTGTTAATGATTTTATTTCTTTCAGAATTTTTAATTCTGGATCGATAGAGATCAATTCAATTTTTGTATTTTTATTTATTTCTTCTTCAAAAGTATATTCTGTTATCTTATCGTAAACTTCTATTGTTTCTATTTTATCTTTAATATTTTCTTTATTTTCACCATTTCGATAGATACATCTTATTTCAAGTGGGAAGATAAAAATAGAATCTTCCTGCTGTATTTGTGTAATTTTGATTTTTAATTTTTTGATGGTATTATTTTTATGACTTTTCTGATTTTCTAATCGAAATTTGATATCAAGTTGAGGATGACCTGCTATAAGTAACCATTGGTAAAAAAAGTGTTTAAGATTAATTCCACAGATTTTTTCACAAACTTCCTGAAATTCTTCACTCTGCACATTTTTGTTCCTATATAATTCTAAATATCTTTTAATTGATTTTTTAAAATTCTCTTCACCTATAAGTTGATTCAACATATGAAGAACTAGTCCTCCTTTCTCATAGGAGTGAGTATCAAATAACTCATCGGGATGTTTATACAAATTAGTTACAATTGGTCTCTTGTATAAAGTATTGGCTTCTTCCATATACATATCAATTTTTTGAATTATTTGATACAGAAATTCATCATTAGTTTTTTTATCCTTATATTTTTCAGTAAATTTGGATCCCCAATATAGAGTTTCAAAATAATCAGCAAATCCCTCATTTAGCCATAAATTAGACCAGTCTTTACAAGTAATTAAATTTCCAAACCATTGATGTGCAATTTCATGTGCAACTATAATAATATCTCTTGAATAATCCAAGGAAGCCCTTTCATCATGCAATATATTTCTGGTTAAGGTTGTACAGCTTGTATTTTCCATTCCCCCAAATTCAAACTTGTCTACTGTTACTTGCCAATATTTACTGTAAGGATACTCTATCCCTAGATAGGTTTCAAAATACTTGATAATATCTGGAGTTTCTTGGAACGTTCTCATTGCATCATTTTTAGAAATATCTTTAGGCCAATAATATCCTAAAGAGGGAACATTTTTTGCATCTAATTCTTTTTGAAATTTTCCTATTACTACGGAGGTAAGATAAGATGGAATTGGATTAGCCTCTTTCCATATCCATACTTTTCCTTTCTTTTTATAAACACCATTAGAAATTACATCATATTCTTCATTAGGAACTATCACCTCTATCTCTCTTGTAAATTTGACCTGTGGATCATCAATAGAAGGAAACCAGTACCTTGATTCGATGGCTTCTCCTTGAGTCCAAGATTGACTGGCAGATATATTTGATGACTCTTTGGTTACAATAAAAGTAAATCCACTTCTAGGAGATCTACAAAGTTTTTTATGACTGCTTCCTGCAGAGTATTGTATTGTTATAGTAAATTTTGTTCCTTTCGCAATATAATCTGTAAATTTAATTACTAGTTTATCTTTTATATACAAAGTATCAAAAGATTCAATTTTAACATTTACAGTTTCAGATGAGACTTTATGTATATCTAATTCTGCAATATCTAGCATAATTTCTTTAATATCATAAAGAGCTTCAAAAGTTAATTTTTGTAAACAACCCACCAACAATTTTCTCTTAAAATCTGGTTTTATTCTAAGATACATATGATCTAGCTTAAACTGATATAATGGAGAAAAATTTCTTTTACTTCCAGGATATTCGAATTTTTTATTGTTAACGCTTGACATAAAAAATCTTGAAAGTATACTATATAAAAGAATTATCGATAAAATTTCTTCGGATGAGGTAATAAAATTACTTAAGAAAAAATTTAATTCATCGCATATGTTGATAAATATAAACCCTTTACTAACTAAAAAAAATCAGTAGAGGAATACGTCCGAAATAGATACATTATCAAACTAAATACTTTATATTCGTATGAAGAAAGTAATTCTATAAAGTAATAAGAAAAAAAGGATAACGTAGACTCCCTAGCAATTATTTTAACTTGGATCCGAAAGAGGATCTGACTAGATTTTTAATTTATGATATTTCTACTTATTTCATTTACAATATTGATATCATATTGTTGTTCTATAGTCGTTTATTCAATACAATAGTTGTAGTTACCATTGAGGTGTTTGGAACTAAAACTATTTTGTTGTCGCTAGTGTATAACTTTGTGGAAATTAAACCAATATCATATATTGTTCCAGTATTGCTAAAGGCAGTTATTTCATCGCCCAACTTGAATGGTCTCAGTATCGCCAAATACAGGCCTGCAATAATATTTCCGATTATATTTTGAGAAGCAAACCCGACTACTAATCCAGAGATAGTTCCTATGGATGCTGCTACTATGGGATCATTACTCAAATAAGAAACAATAATTGCGATAATCACTATAGATCCTATTATTCTTATGAGGCTTCTTAGAGATCTTGAAGTATCTTTTAGATAGTCATAAGTTAAGTCATGAAATACATTACTAATTACTTCTATCATAAAATAACCAATTACTGTTACCTGTATACCTTGAATTAACATAAGATAGTCTTTAGGGAGGTACGGCTTTAGATAAAATTGAATAATGACGACGGCTGTTATAAATATAATACTTAATATTATCATTTTTCTAATAAACTTTATTTTCGTTTGTTTTGATTTACTCTGTTGATTTTCTCGAGATGCATCACTATTACTATTGTTATTTTCCATGTGAAAAGGATCCATACATTAATAATTTAAAAGATAGTGAAATAAGTTTATTGATAACTTTTCTTAGCTCGAATTAAATAATAACAACTATTCCTGAAAAGGATTTGAAAATATGATAATTCAATTGGACTATGAAATATATCTTGATCTTTTTATAGAAACAGATTGTGAGAGAAATTCCTAAAAAAATGGGATATTCTATATCTCACCTAACTAAATAGAAATTTAGTAACTAATTTTAAAAAGTTATTAAACCTTTCTAAAATAATAAAAGGCCTTGATTATTATTATAATATCATAAATTGACATTTAGATTAAGATTAAATTTATCTTTTCATTTTTTTTCTCTTTTCTTATGCATGAGTATTTTAAGTCTAATTTTGATATTTTCCTTTGATTTTAATAAACTGTACATTTCGGCTCATATTAATGGTACTAGAATACAAGAATTAATAGATAAGAAAGATGGTATTAAAATTTTATTTACATATGAACCAGAAAAACCTATTATTGATACCTTTACAAAACTGTATTTTAGTGTAGAGGATCTAGAAGGAAATCATATTAAAAATTTTAGCGCTTTAGTGACAGTTACAAATGGTCAACGCCTTTTCAAGTTTCAAAATATAAATGTAACTGATGGAGACTTCCAAGTGGAGTACATTTTTCCAGATGATGGTACACATCAAGTAATAACTAGGATTGATACAAAAACCAATATAATTCCAGCGTCATTTAGTGTTTTTGTTCCCCATCAAGCACCTCCTAATATCCTAAATCCATTTCCTTTACCACCAAATGGACAATATAGTTTAGAAATAATAGTTAGTATTATACTTGCAATATCAATTCCTATAGTAGCTGTTTTAGCATTGATTATTGTAATTAAAAGACGTTGATATAGGTTACCTCATCCTATTTATATTTTGCTTGAATAAAGTATATAATTTTTATTTTTTATCACAAAAGAGTTAGTACAAACTTTTACTTGAGATCTGTAGACTTAATTAAACTATCATCTAAACTAAAAGATAAAAAAGGAGAATCCATAGGAAATCTAAATTTTAAATGGAAAAAAATTATAAAGATATATTGATATATTCATATATTGTGATTAATTACCCTCTAATACCTTCAAAAAGTAAATTTTGGATACAAATGTTTAGATATTAATCTTTATACTATTGATTTATGAATACTAGGTATTAACACGTCCTTATTTTTTCTGCTCCTTATTTCTTTATTTCTTTATTGATATCTCAATTAGTGATCTAGTAAAAATCTTTGCAAAATTCGTTATATCCAGTATACTAGGCATAAAGTTACGATTGAAAATTCAATTCTATAATTAACAATGGTATTGATCCAATGCTGTATGAGATATTAACAATTATCCTACTGTTGTGAAATGAATTGTATCCATTTTGAATAACTATACTATAACACTTAATTACCAAAGATGAAAAAATAAATTCATGCCAAGCAAGGGTTATGAAAC
>JBHIVA010000085.1:0-7871 GCA_042138015.1 Nitrososphaeraceae archaeon
AGGTAGATTATACGTATTGGTAATAGTACATGTCTTTGTTTGTCCAGGGTTTATCGTTCCAGAACACGAACTTGACTTACTGACTGTATAATCAGATGGCCCACTTTCACTAACACTGTATTTTCCTTGATCTAACTTTACGATTGTACCATCAGAATCCCCAGGAAATGATGAAGGATTAGGATTATTACCGTCTACTTGTATTGTAAAATCAGACGGGTTATTTTTACCGCCTCCTTCGTTGTTTACTTGTGTAACTACAGTCAATTCACTTGGTAATGATTTTATTAATCCCTTCTCAGATTCTCCATCTTTTATTTTTGAATTCTCAGGTAATAGTGAGAAGTTTTTGCTTATCTTTCCAAGTTTTTGCTCTGATTCTAGAAGATTGGAAGATCCAGATTTGTCTTTAAGTTTATTTTCATGAGAAACTCCATAAACGTTGATCTCTCCTGATATTGGTAATGATGTTAATAATATGGTAAACAAAAATGCTGTCAATATTAGCATGAAATAGTTTTTGATTATCAACATGCAAATCATAAAGGATCGTACTTGCAATTATACTATTTGGTTTTTAAATAAATTAGTGAATTAGAATGTATATCGAGATTTCGAACATTATATATAATCTAACAACTGCTCAGTTTATACATTAATATTTAAAATTTCTTACCTAAAATTTTACCTTTATTGATTACGTATGATATGATATTATTTATTTACTAAGTATTAATAATTTTATTGATTATATCTATTGACTAATCGATTAACTATAGAATAGATAATTAAATTAGTAATATATTATTTGAACTAGTTAACTAAAACTAATTAACTTTCAAGTATTTGTTTAGCACTTTAATCACAAAAGATTCATTGATATAGATTTACATAATTCAAAATAATTTTTATTATCTTCATTTTAATAATTTTTTAAAAAATTCTTTAAAAAGTAATCTTTCTGACATATTCTAAATAAATATATAATATCTTCGGAAAAAATTTTAGTAATTTATTTTGGCTATCAAAGTAAAGATTGATTAATTTTTAGTTCTTTTAAATCTGGAAAACGTAAAATTATCGTAAAATACAGATGCAATAATATTTAGTTGTTAAATTATCTTTATCCTAAAAAATGATATAATTTCTCTAATATTTCTTTTAACTTATATCAGTCATAAGATAAATTTATATAAATTTGTGAAAAAATGTGATAAATAGTAATAAAAATTATATCTATTCATTTTATTGACATTTTTTTGATAAATGAATGTAAAAAGTATAAAATATTTAAGTGTATAAATATTAAACATAGTAGTTGGTGGGGTGGAACTAAGTGGGATTTTTATCTGATCTTGATATTATGAAAGATCTGAAAGAAAGTGATCAAGATTTACCTTTCTTTAATCCGCTTGCTCAACCCATATCAAGATGGTATGAATTTCACAAGAGGATTCGGTTGTTCCCTTGGTGGCTCCGGTATAATTTAGGATCAGGTCGGGAAGTAAAACTAAGAAATAGAATTATTGAGCTAGGTACTGATTTGGAACTTCCTGCTACCTGGATGAATAAGATCATAAGACATTCAATTGCTGAATTTTCTAAAAAAGGGTTAGGTTTCGATTATTATGGGTATCATAATATCTATCATGAATTAGAAGCTACTTATTTTACACTATTGGCGGCAAAGAGTCAGAAATCCGAAAAAAAGTTCGGTTTTATAGATATCAAATATTTATTTTTATCAGCATTATTTCATGATTACGATCCTTTAAAACGATTCGATAAACCCAATGAAGAAGAGGTAGAATGGTTCATAAGAAAAGATAAGAAAATTAGAGATTTTATAAAAGAGGGGGAATTGAATATTGATATCCTAATAGCTCTAATTTATAGAACTGCATATCCATTTAGAGATAAAATAGCTCATGAAGCTATTGAGAAGATGAATAAATTATTTTCAAAAGCTGGGATACCTATTGAGGATAAGCAGACACGAAGACATTATCATGATCTTGGATGGTTCCTTTCCGTTTCTGAACGTGTAGCTGGTTATGCATTAGGTAATTTTGAACGGGCAATGGAACTTGCTAGACTCAATGCGCATGGTTTAGGATGGCATCCATCATTAATAAACAAAGAATCTGTGAAGTACTTTAGTTTATTGAAGGAAGAAAAAGAAATGCTGGACAGAGTATTGTCTGGTATATCTCTAAATTACAAACAGAATTTTCTTGAAAATATAGCAAAGTTTAAAGAAGGTTGGACAAATGAAGTCGAAATAAAGAGATTATTGAGGAACAATGAGATTAGCTTAATCTCAGTAATAGAAACGAACAATGAAAAAATTGATTCAAATACTCTAAATGCAATGATAGATATTAGAAATGGATTAGATATTTCATCACTTGTAAATAATAAAAAAAAATTTGTAAAATCCATTTCCGATCCTGATTCCATTCTTGTTACATTAAGAGTAAAAGAAAAAGAAAAAATGGTTGTTGGATTTGCAAAAGGAGGTCCATTAGAACAATATAGGTTACGTAGAGGGACATATGATGAAAATTTGGGAGAAAATAATACTACGTTTATAGAATCTATATACATACAGTCAGGTTATTGGGGGGAAAAGAGAGGTCACATTCTTAGGTTACAATTTTTAAACGAAGCAAAAAAGAGGGGATATAAATATGTTACCGGATATGTGCATCGTGATGTTCTCGCACGTCGAATAGAAAAGGGAGAGCCTATTAAAATAGTACAAAAGTATGATCCAGATAAATTAGATTATTATAGAACAAATCTTGATCTATTCAATTATAATTTATTTGTCTAGATATCTTTATTAAAAATATAATTGATTGAAATTTCCTTGAAGTATTGATATAATGTAATCATAATAAATTATTGTAATTATTTATATAAAAGTTATATTTTTATATTTTAGTGTTTTATTTTGATGTATTGATATAATGACTTTACTATTTTACTATTCTAAAAAAACTTTATTGAAATAACAAATTAAAAAGATAATGTTAGAATTCTCATATTTCCTAACTAAATATTTGTTATTTTAGTATTAAGTTTGAAAATATTTAGTCCTATTAAGTTACGACTTGAGACTTTCCATTTTGTTAGATATTTCTTTCTTATCATTGAATTTTACAAATGAACGAGTAATTTGGTTCTATTATGAATGTTGATGAGCGTTTCTAAAAAAAATTATTATAACCTATGCTAGTGTTGTATGATATGCGATATAAAGTATGTGAAGGTAAGGTTGTAGATGAGGGATCTATGAAATTATTTACGGTTAAAACTAATAATGACCATGATTCACTAATCCTAATAGGAAGGAGAAATAACGTTCTATTTGCATGTGAGAACTATTGTCCTCATAGAGGAGCATCACTTTCGAAAAGCAAATTATCTTGCGACAATGATAGAGTGGTATGTTATCTTCATGATTTTGAATACAATATTTTATCAGGAAAATTAGAAAAGATTCCGGAGAAGTGGAAAGATCAGAGTGCGGAGTGGAAAAGCTCTGGAAATCTCATGATTTATCAAATTTATGAAAATGAGGGAATTATTTTTGTTGATATTCCGTAATGATTTTTCACAATTCAATTTAATCTATTGACTAAAGGCCAAATAGTATTATTGGTCTATATGATGCGCCTATACTTTTATTTTAATCATTTATTTACTTTTTCTGTTAATATCATTTATTATTCTTTTTTTTTCTAAATTTAGCTCTTCAATTGAAATTGGATTTGCTAATAATATAACATTATTACGATTCTCTTTATCATTTTCGAAATCATATCTAGTAAATACTGCTGCATATGGAGCACTTTTCAAGATATTGTAAATTTCCTTTTCTTCAGTTGAAAATATCAATTCTAGATCTCTCAAGGGAACTATAGATCCATAATCATCAATATCAAGTTGGGTAACATATACCTTATTAAATTCAACAGAATTAATTTTTACCAACATATTATAATATATAATATACTGGTAATTACATATTTCTATATCTTAAAGACTATTCAAAAAGTACTTTTCCAAATTTTAACGTTTAAATTTTAAAAGAAAATTAAATTTCAAATATTTTATAAACACTTTATATCAATAGTAATTGATGAATAAAACCATTACTGGTTTTACAGATGTTTAAAATGTCAATCCAGGAGAAAATGAATAATATTTATACCTTCTTGAATAGGATCAGAAAATATGTCTCTTGATTGGGAAGAATATCGAAATGATTTTCCAATTGTAAAAAATTGTACATACTTAAACAATGCAGCTATCTCTCCTATTCCTAAAACTGTATATAATGAAGTAGTAAAATTTTACCAAGATTCACTTTATTATGGAGGTAAAAAATGGATTGACTGGGAAAAAAAGATAGAACTGACAAGAAATTTATTCGCAAAGTTTATAGGAGCGTCCAGTCCTGATGAAATAGCTTTTACTCACTCCACAAGTGAAGGTATGAATATTTTCTCACACATGCTTTCCTCGAAAGGAGTTGTTATATTAAATAGATTGGAGTTTCCATCATCAAATTTACCATGGATTAACAATAATAAAGAAAATATAAGATATGTAAAGACTACAAATAACAATGAAATAAAAATTACTGATATTTCTGAACTGATAGAAAAAACGAATTCAACAAATCCGAAAAATTGTGTCAAAACTATTGTTACCAGTCATGTTCAATATTCTACTGGATTTAAACAGGATCTCATCGATCTTTCAAAACTTTCAAAAAAATACGGTATTTTTTTGGTGATAAATGCAACTCAATCTATTGGTTCAATTGATTTTAATGTTAAGGAATTAGATATTGATTTTATGTGCACCAATGGACATAAATGGATGTTATCTTCTTTTGGTATTGGTATTATCTATATTAAAAATATTTATTTGAGAAATTCTATTGGATTTCGACCTAAGTTTTTCAGTCAATCAGGACAGAAGGATAAGAATCTTTATAGTATAAACACAAAATTATTAATTTCTCATACTGCAACAAGATTTGAAATCGGTTCTCCAAATCTCCCAAATATAATTGCGTTAAATGCAAGCTTAAAGTATCTGTCACAAATAGGAATCAGAAAAATAGAAAAACGGATATTGAAGTTGACTGATTATCTTATTGAAAAACTTAAATCTATCAACCTTAAAATTCTTTCTCCAATTTCTAATAGAAATAGCAGATCAGGTATCATACTATTTCAATCTAAAAATATAAAGCCTTTAAAAGTCACAAAAATCTTAGAGAAGAAATATAATATAATTGTCTCAGCTAGGGGTAATGGAATTCGTGTATCTCCTCATTTTTATAACAATGAGAAAGATATAGATAGGTTAATTTCTGCTTTAGAAAAAATTTTCTAAGCTTTTCAATGATTAAAGATTAAAATTTCCGTTATCTTAGGACAAATATGTAAATTGTGTAAAAAAATTTTAAAATTTTAAATAGTCTAAACCTACAACTAAAATGAATATAAGCCATTAGTTAATATATGATGACAATATTCTATCTATGTTTTTAAATTTATATACAAGACACTTATAGTTTATGAATTTAGTAATCCTAAATTCAACCTAACCGATGAGAGTAAACTTTTTTATCAAGATACTTATAATAAATAACATATGCCACATGTTGCAAAAATAATTGAAATAATAGGTAGTTCAGAAAAAGGATGGGAAGATGCAACTCAGGTTGCTATAGATGAAGCAAGAAAAACTATACATGGAATAACGGGAGTCGAAGTAGTAGATATGACTGCAAAAGTTGATCCAAATTCAAACAGAATAAAACTCTACCGAGTTTGTGTAAAAATTGCTTTTGGTATAGAACACTCTTAATTATCCTCAAATTTTTTTAAATTAATTAATCCTCACTTATTAATTAGGATTAGAGTAGATATATGAATATAATCTACTCCCATGATACGTATCAATAATAGATATACCTAGATGTATTCTAATACATATAAAAAGAAGTATCAATATGACCTTGATATCTAATTTTCAACGAAATAAAGTAAAAACTAGATTAGAGATTATGGAATATAAATTCATGTAACTACTAGTATATATCCCCATATCTTTCTACAACTTCTCTGAATTTTGAATTTGCCTTATCTAAATAGTCCTTACACATCTGTCTATTTTTCGGAATCCATCATCAAATGCAACCTACCTAACGGCTCAATCTCCATACACAAATAAGTGTGTTTATCCACAAGGTCTGTAAATTCTCTCATTTCGCTCTCCTGCACATAATTTAAGTTTACATCAATAGAATCCGTCATAACACCAATATGTGCAGACAAAAACATCTATAAGAACATTCCTGCAAAATTGATTAACATTAAAATTTCCGGTATATATTATGTACTTTTTATTTATGACATTATAAAGGTTATATTTCTCTTCTAAAGTACATTATAATTTAGAAATTTCTTTAGATTGTGGTATTTAAGACAAAGAAATGTACCTATAATACTATTCTCGTTCTATAAAAATTTATTAAATTATATAGAACATCTTAACTTTTTTATTTTGTTCGGCTGGATATCTTATAAAAAAGGAATTGTTAGAATAGATATTGTGTTAACTATTGAATAACTGTTTATAACATCTTGATGTGAATTTCAGAGGAAGTTTTTTATTAAAGTGTGAAATAGTATTATAACGAGGACGTTGTAAGAGTATGATAAAAATTCTTTGTACTAATCATATATAGAATATCTTCTATGTATCAAAAGAAATTGTTGCTAGTTATCAAGAATTGACAGGTTCATTTTTTTCTTCAATTATAACTCGATAGATGTTAAAGTTAATTAGAATTAGTCATAGAATAAGAATGTACCATTATATACTTACTAAAAGATAAAAACCGTAAAGTACCTTGTTGATACTTTTTGGTACTAACTAATAAATAATTTTTGTTTTATCTATAAATAATGAAAAGGAAAAAAGCCTTGCGGTTGACATTGTTATCATCTCCAGAGAATTTCATAGATCCCGATAAATTAACTAATTCTGAAGATCCTTTTGATGCTATAGTAAAAGATATATCAAAAAAATTTAGGAATAGGACGTATAAAAAGAAATGAATGTATTACTTAAATTTTTTCAAGGAATAACTAACCAACTTATTTTTTATTAGTCATGCTATAATTGATTTTATTAACTAAGCATCTTATTTTTTAGATAATATCTATTAATATGATAACTTGCAGCTAGCTAAAAATATTCAAATGCAATATTCTGGTTGGACTTAACATCCTTAACCAAAGAATACCATATGGTTACATATACAATTAGAAAGGAGATAGAACTGAAACCATCTCCTATGCTCATCAAAATATTCAATACTATTTTAAAAATTGAATTTATATATTTAAAATTAATACACTTTGTTACATTTCTAAAATTACTTTATTTAGTAGATATTAGCTTAATTTTAAATAGAATGAATAAGATTTAATCAACTAAGTGTGTATAAATTTTCGTTAAAGAAATGAAATATCAAATGATTGATATGATTTTATATATTTGATTCTATATTTTGATAGTTTTTTAGTGAATATCAATATTGTCTTTGGTTTAAACTCCAAAATTTATCAGTATTATTAATCTGTTGCAATAATGCTAATTCTATATCTCAAAAACATGTTCAAAATATTTTTGATATAGTGATTTATATTAAAATTGAAAAGTATAGGTAGTTAAATCATTTGAGTTCTATTTAATATTTTGAATGAATCAAATATTTCATTCATTACTGGTAAAAGGTCATAGTATTTATTTGGAGGTGTTCCAAATGATAATACATA
>JBHIVA010000086.1:0-7569 GCA_042138015.1 Nitrososphaeraceae archaeon
AGACTAAGACCAAGAAAGTATAGATAAAGAGAATACAGTACAATAAAAGAAGAGGTTTTATTTCTTTCAAATTTAATTTTATTCATATTATGAATTGAAGTTGAATAGCTATATCTTTTGCTGCTTAACTTAACAGAGCTATATTTTTAATGTATATTTATTAGTAAAGGAGAACTATAAAAGAAATCCGATATCTATGATCATAGTATGAGAACGATATTATATCATATTGAGATGGTAACCTATTACAAATAGATGGACTCCATTAAGAGAGCAAGTTAAGTATTATCGTACATGATATAATATATTGTCAAAATTAAAGGCCCTATCCCTGAATAGTTGTTAATTATATATTACATATTGAAAATCTAAACGATAACTATTTAACTCCAGATGTGCAGTAGTTTTCTATTATTCATTTATGAGGAGATATAATGTACAATAATGAATATATTATTAATTATTAATATTAAATTTAATCTAAAAATTTTCTAAATCATATATGTTATTTAATACTCCGAATGTATTGATTTACTGTCTTTCATAATAGTCTTCAACTAAAATCGGATTCGGTATATTTTTTTTATAAAATTATATATTTCTGTTACTACGGTGACCTATAATAAATACAAAAAGATTTAGAATTCAATCATTACTCAAAACAAATAGACTGTTTCAGCTAACACTCTGTTATTAAATTAAAATGCTAGTAATTATTTAAATATTCCATATTTTCCTAAAACAATCTATTTATTATATTGATACATGATGATTTATATGAATAATTCAAACCATAAGATCAAACATAGAAATCCTATTCCGACAATTGACGCTATAATAACTGAAGAGTCAAATAACAATCTGGTTTTGTTAATAAAAAGAAAAAACGATCCCTTTAAAGACCAATTCGCATTACCAGGAGGATATATTAATGATGGTGAGAAAGTAGAAGATGCAGTAAGAAGAGAGGCAGAAGAAGAATTGTCTGTCAAAGTAGAACCAATTGATATTTTAGGTGTTTATTCTGATCCTAATCGAGACCCAAGAGGACATATTATGTCTACAGCTTTTATATGTAAAATAATAAACGGCGAGCTAAAAGCAAACGATGATGCAGCAGACTTGCTATGGGTTGAAATTAATAATTTAGAAAATCTAACACTTGCATTTGATCATCTTAAAATACTAGCTGATTATAAAACATGGGTTAAGAATAGAGGTACATACTGGTCTTCAAAATAAAATATTATAATACTTTATATTATTTATGAAAAAAATGCAAAGGTGAAAGTTCTAATAAGTTAGATATTTATAAATTAGAATATTCATTTGAAATAGAAAGATCTCAATCTAAGATTATATTCAAAAGATGATACCCAGAAAACCTATTACAGATCTGGATAATCAACAATTTCATGGATTATAAGTATAGATACTAATTTTTTTTAAATGTAATGTCTTCTATTTCCTTAATAACCTGATTATCATAGATTAGAAATATGAAATTAATATCTAAATCCAATCTTCTTAAGCCAGACTTTACTATCCATGTTATAAGATGAAAATAATTGTAAATAATCAGAAGTATATAATTGGTTCAAAATATTAATTTATCCATAAGATGCGAAATTTATAAAGGAATTTTTATTATATATGATTTAATATGAAACATTCTAATAAGGAACTTTTAAGGTTTTTATTATTTTTAGTATATTAATTGTCTTGGGAAAAATGTAAATTTAAATTAGCTTTAAAATCCATGAAAATATGTGATAAATCAATATAAGATAACTAAAAATTTCCATATTCATCCAATCATTATTATACTTGTATTATCTCTTTCCTCACCTTTGTCATCATTGTTATTACAAGATATTCATGCTACACATGTTTCTGAACCCATTTTATCTTTAGAAGAGGGGATAAAATATGAAAATAATGAAACAGTTTCAATAAACGGTTGGGTAAAATATGATAATAAACCAGCACCTGATGTTTTAGTCTTTTTAACATTAATAAATCCAAATGGAAATGAAATGTTTCAAGACGAAGTTAGAAGTAATTCCAATGGCAATTTTACTTCAATTATCAATTTACAAGATAATAATATAACAAATGGTGGAACATTTACAATCTCAGCTGAGAGTCAATGTAGAGATGAACATAGAAATATTTGTAACAACAACAGTACTTCAAGAACTTTAATAATACTAAATTAAGATTAAAAAGTAAATAACTCATTCTTTCATTCACAGTCATTTTTATTTATTATACATAATTTACACATCAAATTAATTTGATAATTTAAAATCTTGCATTTGAGATTTTATTTTCTTACATTATTGAAAATAGTGTATATATTATCTTCTATGGCGATATACGTAATTTTTTTTAATTCGATCTTCAAATATAATAGAGAATTTCAATAAAATAAACAATTATCATTTTATATGTTTACACATACATTTGTTAATGCATTAGAATATGCTTTCGTAACAGAAGCATTGTTCACTTTATCAAGATTTTCATTCTCCTCAGAAAAATTAACATATTTTTTGAAAAGTGTGAATACTTTGTTAGCTTAGATACATATTCTTTCTGTATATTTATGTCAGCTTTTGTACCTCCTCTTTCAATCGCTAGAAACGTAAGCATCAAAATCGTAGTCTAAAATCTTATCATAAGATCTCATCAAAGCAGACACTTCCGGTTTCGCAGCAAGATATTTACATGGTACACATCTAGAGCTAGTTGATCTACTGCCATAAGGACTTTTTGTTCTGGAATCTATGAAAATGTTAGCTTTTTGATGTTACTCTCTAGGATATATCAAACATACCATTTTATTTCCAACTATCAGAATAGTGTTATCTACAAATGTTGTTGGAATAGGTCGTTCAGGGTCATTATCTGTTTTTAGAATATCCGCTTACCAAATAGCTCTATTCATATCACTTATGAAAAGTACCTATACAATTATCATTGCATTTTAAAAATTAATTAATAATATTTAATAGCAACTTTTTGTTTTTGAATAAACATGATTGATACATTTTATAATTGGCAAAAGGAATTCTGGAATAGATTGAATAAACAAATGCAAGAAAATTTTGAAAAACAAATGGAATTCACAGAACAACAGGCAAAACAACAAATGGATCTTATGTCTAAACAAATGGAAAAACAAATGGAATTTATGAATAAACAGACCGAAAAACAAATGGAATTTACAGAACAACAAGCACAAAAATCTTTAGAATCTGCTATGAAAAATGCGGAGGATTATCTTAATCAACATAATCCAACCTTAGCAATGTATGAATTTGGACTTGCAAGACTTTATAAGAATTTTTCGAGAAAATGAATATTCCTTTTATTTTTATTAATATAAAATAATTATTCGATTCACAAAAACAATATTTACAGATTTAGGATAAATTTTTAAAAATTATCCATTATTTTATGACATTGGACCCTTATCAATATTATCACATTTGTAATCTATATTTGATAAAAATTACTGATATTATCTGTAAAGTTATTGCTTGTTAAATTACTATTTTATAGAATTATTACATCCTCTATTTAATATTATTTTTCTTTAATATCTGCAATATCTCTTTTTTCCAATTGTTCTTTTCTTTTTCTTGTTGTGACAAGTCATTCCATTTATCATATGCCTTATTATATATGGTAGCCCAATCTTGACAACTAGCATCTTGTTCAGCAATTTGTTTATCCAATAGTGTATTTTTAGAATTAGCTATAGTCGTCAGCATCGTTTGTTCTTGTTTTTCTTCCTTTTCTTCTTTAATCTGTAATTCCTTTGCATTGAATATTTTTGATAAATATTCTTTATTTTCTTGATTAACTAAATAGTTGCGTATTACTGGATTGTCTATATCACGCCAAATTATTAATCCATCAACGTAATTTGATGCTATAGATAAAGTAGCTTGTATAAGACGTTCGGTGGGAGGATTATAGCCTTGTCTAGAATAGTTATATGTCATAATCGGATATACTACATATTTGATAGGCTTTTCAAAAATTTCATTAAATATAGTCAATTCCTTGCTTAAAAGAGATACATTGTAATAACATCCACTTGCTATTACCAATCCATTTGTAAAATCATCATATTTTGTAGCTACTATGTCCGTTCCTATGCCTTCAAAATATGTAGTTGGATAAAATTTTATATCTTTGTCTTTATCCTCAAGTGCTTTCCTCAGATTAGAATATTCCATAAAATCAATATTATTTACAAATTTTGTATCATTTCTTGTACTTATCCAATTAAAATCATCTATCGTAAATCCCTCAAATGACCTTGAATATTTCCTTTCTAAAGAATTAAAAAATTTTATCCAACCTTTCCAATCATAATTTGTCTCAGAATTCCCTTCTGAAGGAGGACGCAGAATAATTATTATTTTTAGATTGGTTTTCTTGACAGCTTTAAGTAATTCTTCAAGTAATTTTGTGGATTGTGAGTCATCAAAGTTATTCATAGAAAAGTAATATTCATCAAAGCCTCGTGTAAGAAGAGTATCTATAGAATTTTTTTGCTCTTCTCCTTTCAAATATTGTATATTAAGACTATTATTTAGAGGAACCCATGCACCAATGATAAGGTGATGATTAGTAATATTTTTATTTATGGAAATAGTTTGATTAGTGCTGTCGCTATTATTTATATTTTAAATATTAATTTATGCATTTATATTTTTTATCAAATAATAATAGTTATTATATATATAAGATGATAAGAATGATAACTGTAAATTATTTGAAACAAAATCAATTATAGAAAATAGAAATATATTATAATAATGAGAAATATATGAATGAACAAACCAACTAAAACTTGAAATTATCAATAAAGATAATAAGATCATTAAAAAATTATTAATAACAAACAACAAGAGATATTTGTTATTATCTTGATATATATTAATTGTTTAAACTACTTAACAACGACCAATAACAATTATACTAAATTTTTGGTGATGGATACTAGATACAAAGTAGCAGAACCTATCACCAGGATGATTTTACTAAGTCCAATTACTGGTTCCATTCCCATTTATATTTAGTTTTATTTTATTTTTAAATGATCAAATCATTGAAAAAGTTATCTTTTGTTCTGTTATAACTATTCTTATTTTTAAAAGATGTTATTCTTAACATCCAATTTACAAAGCCTAAAATTATATTTTTAAAGAAATATTCTAATTAGATGTAGGAAATTTTTTTGCTATTCTAATGAGTATAAAAATATAAGTTGAGGAGTAACACAATTCAATATCCGTACAATAGGATTGATAATAGGAATACCTAGGAGCACTTTCTTTTATTGGACTCGCCTGTAGGTTGTATTAGACTATAATACTAGGGAATAACAAAATAAAATAACCTAAATCTGTCTTAAAACATCTGTAGGCTTTTGTTGTATCTTCCTCTATCTAAATTAATCTAAAGAATTTATAAGATTAGAAATTATGTTTTAAGAATATTTTTTATATCAAATTTAACAGATAATTCAAATTCCAATTAATTATGTCATTACAAAAAGAGATAAGCAAATCACAAAGGAATTGTATGTGAGCCATTTCCATCATCTTATCATCCTGTTGAATATAATATGTAGATAATATTCATTAAATTCTTAATTATTTTTTAGGCGTTGAAATTATTTCGAAAAATGCGATATTAACTTTTTTTAGCTTAATTCCAAAATAGAGGTTAATTTTCTTTAATTCTTCTTTGAAAAATAATAAGTTTTTATATTTTATTTTTATGTCCATCACTTGATCAATTCGATCTAAATGCTTATAATTCTGATTTCCACCAATAAATACTAATGAGATGGAAGCAATAGAGTTCTCCTTCCTAAAAGATTCTTTACTCCTACAATGTTATTGTGAAAATTTTTTCAAATTTTTATTATCTTTATTTCGGGAATACTAAAATAAAGTGACGTATGCTTATTTTGTTTTGAAAAAATATTCTCTGATTTTATTATCTAGTACTTTAGTTATAGGAATGTCTTTCCTCTCAAATGTCTATGGACAGGACGTACAAAATGATATTTCGAAAACCATTTCCAAAAATGCAAATCAAATCGTATATCATTTAACTAATAATGATCCTTGGAGGGCTTCTATATCTATATCAGACGCAACTAACTTAAAGAATTTAGGGTATAATGTTACTCTTCTTCTTAGCATAGAAGGAGTGCAAGTTGGTGTAAAAAATCCTCATCAGCATTTGAATCTTGATAACGTGGTGGCAAATGTTACTAATTTTATTAAGGATGGAGGTAAAGTTGTAGTATGTGGTATATGCTTAAGAGTAGCTGGATTTGAACCAAATGAAATAATTGATGGAGCAATAATAGGAAGTGATCAAATAACGGCTAAATTATTTACTAATGCTACAGTAGTTACCTATTGAATAACTTTTGTATAATCAAACAGGATGCCTTTCAATCTATTTTTTATACAATATTTAATACATTATTTATATTTTATTCAATAGAATTTTTAATTTGATATCCACCTTTATTTCAAATAAATTATTATACTATTATATATTTAAAATAACTTAATAAGTTTCCAATGATAAAAGGTATATACAACATAAAAGCGTATCTAAAGTGGATTCAATTTCCTATCGATATATGCAATAATTACTACATGGTATATTCATCTTAAATAAAATGAATTTCTAAAATAAAACTTTATGATAAGTGATACTTAAACAGAATTCAAGAAATAGTATTCTCTAACTTTTGTCCTAATAACATACCCAAATAAGCAAAATCATTTTTCATTATAGCTTCAGTATACTTTGAAAATAGCGACTTGTCAATACAAGAACCATGCATAGGATACACCATATTAGGTGATAAATCTTCTAGTCTTTTTGTAGTATTTCTAACAGGATTCTCACTGGCAAAGATTCCAACAGCTTTGTAAAGGTTAATCATTGATTCTGATATATCTGTATGTACCACAGGTTTATTATTCCCTGGTTGAATAAATAAATCAGATGTAAATAATGATTTAGTATTTTCTTCAAATATCATCATACTATCCCAATGATGCACATGAGGGGTCATAATAAACTTGAATTGCATTTTGCCAGTCTTCAGAATATCATAATCCCATACTGATATATGATCCACCGGAACATTATACCATCCCATCATATTTAGCTTTGAACTCAATTGGCTGCATACTAATTTTGCATCTGCAGATTCTAAAAATTCCATTCCCCCCCACTCATCACTTTCAAAATGCAAAAATGATACATATGCTAATTTTTCCATAGGGATCACTTCTTTGATTTTTTCTTCTATTTTTTTATACATTCCTATAGGGCCAGTATGAATTAGCATGGGTTTTTCATCATTTATTAAAAATTGGTTAAATGTTATTCCAAACATCTCTGAATATCCGGATATTCTATATATTCCATCGATAATCTCTGAAATAGTAGTATCAATATCCCCGAGATTAAAATGGGTTTTGCTTACTTCTTGCATAAATAAATTGAATTCAT
>JBHIVA010000087.1:0-7530 GCA_042138015.1 Nitrososphaeraceae archaeon
ATTTAATTTTTAATATATCAAATATTCCACAATTTGAAATATCTATAAAACAATTAAAAGAAGAAAGATCTTTAAAAAATTTTGTAAAAGATATTAGTAACAACATATACGAAATTTTTGTTATTATACAAGACTTTTCTAATTTATATATTAGAATTGACACGCCCGACTATCCATTAGGAATAATTAATAAAAAAAATGTTGCTATAATAGGTTTAGGTTCTGGTGGATCATTAATAGCATTACATCTAGCTAAGAGCGGTATAGGAAAGTTAACGCTGATAGACGGTGATGTTTTAATGGATCATAATATAGTTAGACATATTTGTTCCTTACAAGATGTTGGAAGATATAAAACATTAGCAGTTAAAGATCATATTCTAGAAAGAGTTCCTACAATTGAGATTACTACAGTTGAAAAACCTTTTTCTAGAGAAAATAAAAACATAGAAAACTTCTTTGATTCTTTATTGTCTAAAGTTGATCTTATAGTTTCAGCTACAGGAGATAATCTCATGAACGAAACTATTAATGAATTTGGTTACAAAAGAAATCTACCAATTATATTTGCAGGTGCCTTTGAAAAAATTATTGGAGGAATAATAATAAGGATTGACCCACGTAAAAAATCTCTATGCTATAGATGTATGTATAAGAAGTATGGTGATGATACACTATTTCAAAAACCACAAATAATAGATAAAAATTACATTCAAAATTATGGAAGAGATGTAAAGGACATGTTGACACAACCAGGGCTTGGAATAGATATTGATCTCATAACATTACCAACGGTAAAATTTATTTTAAGTACTTTGTTAGGAGAAAAGGATATTGACCAATCTTTCAAAGCTGATATTTATTATTGGTTTAATAAGAATTTACCAAATCGTAAAGCTGAAACATTTGTTCTATATCAGGAAGACCGTATATTACAAAAAATACCTGACTGCAAAATATGTTCAAAAATTATTTCAAAAGTTGATTAACTTGGAAGAATCACTTGATGTATTAGGAAACGGTACTAGGGGTATACAATATGAAGCAAATGAGATAGAGGGAGCATTCAAATTGAATAGTGCATGGAAATTTCATATGATGGATAATGGTAATATTGGATTAGTACTTGAACTACCCGTAACCCAACTTCAAATTGAAAGAAGCTATCAAAAAACATACTTTACTTTTCTAATAGAGTATGTACAGGATTATCCTTTGTGTCCTCCAAAAGTACATTTAATAGAACCTGACCTTGATCCAACACAAACCCCCCATATGTTCATAGACAGTACTATGTGTTATCTAAAACCTGATGAAGATTGGTCAACTGACTATACCTCATACGACGTAGGATTAATGATAAAGTCTTGGATATTTGCTTATGTGAAATGGAAACAGAGAGGAATATGGGGTTGGGGAGAATATCAAGAACCACAACCTGAAGCTACATAAGGGTCGTCATTTTATCTAATACCATTATTCTTTTTTTAGTTAATTATTATTAATTATTTCAGTCATATAGAATGATATTATAAACCCCGGACTACTGCTTCGAGGTTCGAGTACCACTCCCGAAGATGCTCTCCAGTAGTTATTCCACATCTTATCTGGATATGACCAATCATTCTCAGTAGAATCTGCAAATGCTTAAGCAGGTGAACAGGATCAGCAACAACAAGATAAAGCAGCATCTTTTATAGTACCAAATACAAGCAAATCAATGCAAGGTCAATTACATGGAAAAGAATCAACTCAAACTCAATTAGAAATAAAACGAAGTGGTTCACAGGCTTCCACCAAAGTGTCAGATGAGTATTTTACTGGTACTGTACGTATTGACCCTTTATTTCAGGCAAAAGAACCAGCCAGGGCAGTCGGTGCCAGCGTTACATTTGAAGCTAGTTCCCGTACTGCATGGCATACCCATCCGCTAGGACAGACTCTTATCGTAACGGCTGGTTGTGGTATGGTACAGGTTTGGGGTGGGACTATTGAGAAAATTTGTCCAGGTGATGTGGTTCGGATACCGCCTGGTGAAAAACATTGGCATGGTGCCAGTCCGACCACAGCTATGACCCATATAGCCATTCAAGAACAGCTGAACGGCAAAGTTGTTGACTGGATGGAAAAGGTCACCAATGAACAATACCAGAAGGCGAATTAATCTAGATAATATTTAATTCACTATAATATAGCCTTGTAATTTTGTTGAATTTAGTAACAAGAACTGTATATACTGAAAGGAGAATAAATACTATGAACTTAAATTTTTTATTTAAATAAAATTATCACCTTTTGAACTCATAACGCTAGCATTATGGAAACCACCGGATTGTATTCTACGTACCTACAAAACATGTGTAGATACTATAGTAACTATAACAATCAATAATGATCATTCTCTACTTATTAGAAAATTAAGATTTACAAATGCATTAGAATAAATGAATAATAAGATGAAAATAATTCCTGTATAGTGTGTTTGGATTACATTTCAAAAAGACGTATTATTAATACCGTTTAGATATCGCTGAGCACACAGCCTCACCCTCATACAGAGTATGTTAAGTTCGAACCTAGCCAACATACAACAATAAAAAACTAGAAGATTTTCATATCGTCAGGCCCATCGAAATCCTCTTTTTTCTTGATTAATCGATATATTATTGCAACATAACTTCTATTCTGATCCTTAAACAGTTCCAGTGCTTTAGACGTATTTCGTAGACTGAGACCAAGAAAGTACAAATACAAAGAATACATTACTATACATGTGGATGTTCTGTTGCTTTCAAATAATCTGATGACCATAGATTAGAAATAGAACATTCACAGATAAAGCTATTTCGTTAACTTAACAGCACAGTTAAAACTCTATGAAGAGTGCATTCTTAATGTAATTCTTTACTATACACGTTTTGTCTTCATTGGTTTTTATAGTAGCCATACTGCAATCATTTCCCTTTTCATCTTCATATTCAAAACATAAATCAAAATCAAACAATACTTCGTCATTGTTTGACGAGCCACTACCCTTTAGAGATCCACCACCTGCAAATCCATCATTAATACAGCTTAATTCTACATTTGGATCTTCAAGTAGTTGGTTAATCCCTGTTTGATATTTTATCTCATTAACTGTGTATGTACCAGGTTCTAGATTTGGAATTGTTGTTCCCTGCTGTGATCCTGTAATTGGTGGAACCAGTCTGTTACCCTGATCTAAAATTTCTATATCAAAAAGATTCTCTGGTAATGCCTGACAGAATAATGTATTACTTATGGTAGGATCATCACAAGAAAGCCATTCTTGAGAATTACTATCTAAATCTTGGCAATTCATACTAATACTACTCCCTTCATCACAACCAAAAACCTCCTTCTTTACTGTTAAGGAACCTATTTTTGGTTCCACTGCACCATTATTATTTATGTTTGTACAAGTCACTGTATTTCTATTAATATCATTGAATTTATCACCATAATAGTTGCCTGATTCTGGGTCCTTTAGACCTATTTCATCATTTTCTCCTATCATTCCATTAGGCATATTTCCTTGTAGAGTAGCAGCAGGATTGTCTATACCATTTATTATTATATTGCTACACTTGATGTTTTGAATAAATGGTAATTTCTTGTGGTCTTTGGTATATGGTTCTTCTGTATAGTATTCTTGTTGTTCAGAGTAGTATGGTTGAGAAAAGGACGGTACTGGACTAGCTGTAAAAATAGTTCCGGCAACGATCACTAATACCAAAAATACAGCACTATTTTTTAAGATAGTTGTATTCAATGTTAAAAATAAGATTATAAAATATATCTCATGTACCAATAACTTTTCAATAGGTTTCGAATATAAAGTGGTTGTATACTTTTATTAGTAAATAATTACACTTAGATACTTAGAATACAATGTTTTATAGTGTAAGTAGATAACAAAAAAGTAAAAAATAAAAAAATTGTTTTTTAATTCTTTATCGTTATTGTTCTAATTTAATTTATGGTTAGTCATTGCTCATCCAAGAATGCAAACTTGATGTAATTCTTTACTATACATATCTTGTCCTCACCTGCTCTTATATTAGTAGTAGTACAATCACCCCCTAATTCATCTTCATATTCAAAACATATTTCTTCATAATCTAAATCTACATTTATGTTCAATAGATCTCCACCGTCAGCAAATCTATCATTAATACAACTATTGTGTGCAGATTGACTTTCTCCTAATTGATTAAGATTAGAAAAATGTATTATCTCATTGAGAGTATACGTTCCAGGTTCTAGATTCTGTATTGTTTCTCCATTCTGTGAACCTGAAAACTCTTTTACTAGGTTGCCCTGCTCATCTCTAACTTCAATGTCAAAGAACTTTTCTGGCAAGAACTCGCAGAATATGGTATCAGTTATATCAGAGTCAGCACACCGAATCCATCCTTGATTATCGTTTTCTAAATCTCTACAATTCATTATAATATCAAATTCGTTAACCTCACAACCAAAGATCTCTTTCTTTACTGTCAATGAACCTGTTTGTGGTTGTGCCTGTTCCACTGCACCATTATTATTGACGTTTGTACAAGTTACTATATTTCTATCAAGATTACTCAATGCATCATCATAATTGTTCCCTGACCATTGATCCTGGGCACCTATTTCATCATTTTCTCCTATCATTTCATTAGGCATATTTTCTTGTAGAGTAGCAGCAGGATTGTCTATACCATTTATTATTATATTGCTACACTTGATGTTTTGAATAAATGGTAATTTCTTGTGGTCTTTATCATATAATTTCATTGAATATTCCTTTTCATAGTCAACGTATTCTGCCTCGGCGTATGAGGATGGAATGATCAGTGAAATAATTCCGATAATTAACATTATTGCTACAAATAACGAATTACTTTTTGATAATCTGTTTCGCAATGGTAAAATAATCTATTTAAAATATATGTAAACTATGAATGATCTTCACTATCGTTTAAAATATAAGATTTAATTACAAAATTCCACGTTATAAATTTTAATTTGATAATTCATAAGAGAGTTTATATAAAATTACTAAAGAATAATCCTTGTTTTGAAATAGATGAAAATATTTTTTATGATCTTACCATATGTAATCAAATATTGATAAATATTATTACGATAAAGATTATAAATCCTACCACGATAAAGATTACGAAATAATAGGAATTAGTGACATTGCATGTACTACTCAATCAGAAACAGTAGAGTTAAATGGAAATATTGTTACAAAAGGGATAAGACTTCTTGCTGACTTATCCTTGTAAAATATATCATGGGGTGTAACATTGAAACTACCTGATACACCAGATATAAAACTTGTAGTAATGCATATAGACAAAACTGGTAATAATCATGCTGGTACCTTAATTAATACAACTAAGATTCAAACAATAAACAATAACCAGGCTTTATACACTATCCAATTGGATGAGAAAATGACTGGATTGAATCTTATAACTGGTAAAAGTAGTACTAACCAATATTAATGGACTTCTGTTATATAATGATGGAGAAAGACATTATATTTGACTCTGGTAATATTATTGCATTAATAGCTACATTCACTGGATAGCTTTAAATTAAAATTTTAAAGATAAAATTTAAGAAAATCGAGTTTAGAACTCATAGTGCTAGCATTATGAGTACCACCGGATTGTGTTCTACGTACCTACAAAACATGTGTAGATACTATAGTAACTATAACAACCAATAACGATCATTCTCTAATTATAAGAAAATTAAGTTTTACATATGCTTTAGAATAATGAATAAAAGATGAAAATAATTCCTGTCTTCTATGTTTGGATTAAATTTCAAAAACCGTATTATTAATGCAGTTCAGATATCGGTGAGGGCACAACCTCACTCTCATACTGAGTATGTTAAGTTTGAACCTAGCCAACACAAAACAATAAACAAACTAAGGTTTTCATATCCTCTGCACCAAATTAAGTACTAATATTGTTTCTAGTCCATATTTTTCTTATTATTTGATATATCCAAGGAGAAATCCCAGCGAGTACACCATACATGAATTGAGTAAAATTACCGATCTTTTCCCATGACTTTTGTATTATATCAAAAAGGTCAGGTTCGGGATTTATCTTCAAAGAAACAACTGATTTTTTAATTATGTTTTCAGCAGCAATAGAATGTGTCCCCTGGACAGTAATCAATTCATCTGGAGGAAAGTTTGATTTGGCTATTATATAAAATGTATGCGGTCCTAGTGGAGCATCTTTAGAAGACGTAATAGTAATTGGAGTTGTTGCAATTCCATAAGATGAAAGTCTCAATTCATTAAAGTGAAAGTTCAAAAAAGTTTCTGATGGTTTATTTTCAATTGACAAAGTAACTGTAGGTGCATATCCTTCAGTAGAATTTATCTTTACTTCAATAGTATCAGATAAACCTCTTGATAATTCAACTAATGATGGAACTGTAGAAATACCCAATTCTAAAGGAGGAATAGCTACCCATCGTGTATAATCACTAATTAAAGTACCATCACTCTTTCTAAAATCAGCATAAAATAATACTTTATATTTTTGAGGATACAATAATTTTTCTAAATCTGCTGATATTGTAACATATTTCAATCCTTCTTCATAAAAATTAGTATAATTAGTAATATTTTCTATAATACGATATCCACCATATTTTGACCATCTTTCTATTACTTTATTCCATTTTTTAGTTTCATTATCCCATTGTATCTCAACTTTATAATCAATCCCGCCATATCCAGTCTTACTGTTAAAGTCGGAATCAATAAACATTCCATAATCAACTTCTTGCATAGGAGGATTTTCTTTAAATGGAAATAACAGCCATAATGTTGCATTCAAAGATTTTCCATCACTAAAATAATCAACAGAAATTATATCTGTATATCGTTCTCCATTAGTTGTTATTTGATCTTTGCTTAGATCTATCCAATCAGTAATATTATCTAAAATTTCTTGTTCTTGAACAAATGGAGAACCGGAAAAAGCATATATTGTTATGCTTGTAGTTAGAAATAAAATAAATAATATTGGTATAATGCATAATATCGAAATATTATAAAAATTCAAATTTAACTTTTTAGCTTACTCCATCTGTAAATTATTTTTTCAGCCAAGATCAGTCGCCCTGATAAAATTGCTTTTTTCTTTATATTCATCATTGTTACTATATTACGTATCATAGAGTGGTTAACTGTTATTATTAAAGCTAAGTTTATTTATAATTTTGAGTTGTTCTTCTTGCGGAAGACTTTGTAATATCTTATTAAATGTTTGAAACGAAAGACTATTTTGTAACTTTTCTATTCCATCATCTGAAGTAAATTCCAATATTTTTTGTAAATTTACAGCATCATTAGACAAATATTGAAAAACGAGATCTACATCATTATTGTCCAGATCATTCCATGGATATATGCTAATTTGCTCAGGAGTTGATTTTTTTAAATCTTCAGCTATCAATTGAGTAAGGTGCGTGAACATATTATTG
>JBHIVA010000088.1:0-7434 GCA_042138015.1 Nitrososphaeraceae archaeon
AGTTTTCACAAAAATAACATTTTAAGTTTTGACTGTGAATATCCATTATTAAATATACTAATTAACACAAGTTCGTATATCTCTAGACTTAGAAAAATCATTGTTTTCAAGAGTTAAAATTGTCATACAGTGTGAGTAAATTGTAATCGAACTTATGTTAGTCAGTATACCTTTTTTTAATTTTTTAAAAATATAAATGATTACAATATTTATATTAATGGCTTTATTTTTAACTCAATCATTTTAAATTTTAAGTAGATACAAAATATTTTTCAAAGGATTGTTAACCTCAATTAAACTGAAAGTTAAATTTATTTAAGTTTTCATATCTTGATCCAAAGAATAAATATATCAAATCAGCAAAAAGAGTTAAATGAATTATATTAATTAATAGGGTATAAAATATATTTCAAATTTTATAAAGCTTAATTGTTACAATAAGAAACAATTTTCAAAAAATTGAATTATTATCAATCAATAAAAATAAAATATGGAAGTAGTATCTAAAATAATTAACCCATTCTACGACATTCTTCTGCACATCTTCTACATGCTTCAGCACATTTCCTGCAATGATCCATTTGATTATGTTTTTCACATTCAGTAGCACAGGCATCACATATTTCTGCACAAACTTTGCAGATTTGGTTGGCATATTCACTGTCTCTTGACATAAAACCTGCAGCTGTAACACATATGCTAGCGCAATCACGGTCCAATTGAATACAATGTTCTAGACCTTTCACGTCTTGTTCTCTTAAACAGGATGTTGCACAAAATTCACATGATTCAGCACAATCAAAACATGCTTCTATACATCTTTGGTATTTTTCATTCTCAAGTATTTGTTTACTCATGATGATGAATGTGATTTATAATATAATAAAGTTAATAAAGAGATTTTTTCAATTAGTATTATTAAATATAATAAAGATGATATATGAGAATTTTATAAATTTATTTCGGTATTTAAAGATATAGTAATTTCTCTTTATTTTTTGTAAATACTGTAAAATTTGATTATTGAAAATGCCTCGGATTGAATGAATAAAACATATGCTTTACTAAATTATTAATGTCACAGTTAGGGAAATTAATTGAAAGATTATTTGAAAGGATAAAAAAGGATAAAAAATTTAAGTGATAAATACTTGTATACTTTTTAACTTTTTAAATATATTATTAAGATGAAAAATTAAGTTAATATTATTAATATATTATCTTAACTTTCCGACTTCGATCTGTATTTCTGTAATTTTGTTATAGGTTTTCTCTGGTAGCTTCTTAAGAATATCTATTAACTCGGGACTTTTGAATTGAGGATCTGATTTTTTATTTTTTTGAGCAATTTTTAAAATATCTTTTTTATTTTTTGGAAAGGAGATACCAGAAAGAATTTTTGCAATTGCTGCAGCAGAGGGAGATTTTCTAGCGGCAATCTTACCACCTTTCTTACCTCCTTTCACTCCAGGTGCCTTTTCACTTTTAATTTCTTTTACACTCTTTGATAAGGGAATTTCTTTCTCCTTTGGAAATTTACCTTTAAAAAAGGATTTCAAAGGAATTTCTTCTTTTTTAATTTTTAACTCTTTAAATAGATCTGCGCTATTCTTATTTTCTTTATCTTCATTTATTTCTATATCAAGTTCTTCTTTCACATTCTCTTTTCTAGCTCCAATTAACAATACCTGAGTGTTTTGATAATTAATTAACCTAGGATCATCGATATTGATCCATCTCTTTTTTCCAAATTTCTCTTTAATGTATCTTGGATATTCTGGATTTCTCTCTCCCTTAGAGAATATTTCATAACCTGGAATAGATGTTTCAGGATTCTTTACTGAGATAATATAGCTTGCTTCTTTTTTTATGTCAAATTCTGTTTGAATAGGACCAGGAGTCTCCGGAATTTCTAATACATATGCTAGTTCTGTATGGCCGTCATGTTCAACAATACAGTATTTACCTTCTCCTACAGGTTGTGCCGCAGAAATTGTCCTTTTTCCTCTAGTTTTTGTATCATACTCTACTGGGACTAAAATTTCTTTATATATTTTTTGAACATTAGGAGTTGTTAGGATATTCAGAGCCCAGTTTCGCTCTTCTGACATAGTTTTACCCTCAATTATTTCAGGCATCTTTTTGCTACCCAACATAAAGAGCCTATAATCCCTATCTTTTTTTTTGTAGTTATTGTCCGGAGATGTAATCATATAAAATCGTTGAACATCCTCAATATCACTTACCTCTTCAGTATCTATTTTTGGACGATAAAAAAAGAAAATATCACCATTTTCTATAAAATTTTCATTACTTTTTTTTGAATTAGATTTAACATTCATAATTTGTATCTTCCTCCATTATTAATTTTCTAGTGAGAAAATTAGAACATTTTCTTCTCATTACTAAAATATGTACAATAATGTTATTAATAATTATATTAAACTAGTATGATATTCGCCCAAAAATGAAACTATTCAATATTTTATAACAGGATTTTATATTAGAAATTTCTTGATATTTTTATTGTTAATAAAATTAAAACTAAATTTAAAGTAATGTCTTGATTATTTATTCAAATAAATACTCATTGGATATGGTAAGATCGGGGGATTAGAAAAAATAAATTATCAATAAAATAACTTGATATGGTGTTATAACTAACATTCTGAAATCTAGTCCAATAGAAATATGAGTATAAAAAAAGATTATAAATTTAGCATAATGATCATATAATGTTTAATCTATAGGAGTAAATAGCATATCCTCCTACTCTATCTGAAGATTGAGGAATAGTTGTAGTGCTAACTATAAAAAAATATTCTCCCGAAGGTAAATTCATTTTGTATAAATATTCCTGTGTTGTACCATTTATGGGATCTAAAATTCGAACTTTACCATCATTAAAATTAACTTTTTTATTTTCTATATTATATACACTAATACTAAGATCAGAGGGTTCTATTCTTTCAGGATAACCTGAAATAATAAATTTTAGATCGGAACCATTTTTTACTTGGATAGTTTCTTTTGGTATGTAGTTTGATAGATTCTCAATAGCTACATCTAGTTCATCAAAGGAATACCCTTCACGATATTTGTAATTAATTAAATTTCCTGTAAAAATACTCCCATTATAAATCAAATTTATCTCTGGTGGCAATATTTCAGAAATTGATTCAATGTATAAATCATTTTTTAAAGTTTTATTATCTTCCTGAGCTAAAATAAGAGGAAAATAGTAATTTAAAAGGAATATGTTTTCTGAGATTTGAAAATGAGAATTGTTTGATAATCCAGAAACAATAAAAAGAATACTTGAAAACAAAATTATTAATATATACTCCTGTCTTTTCTTAGGTTGTTCATTTCTTTCCATACTATTAGCTTATAATCTATATAATATTTATAGAGTTAATTAATTAGAAGGAATTTCCTTGTTGATATACTATCCAATACCTGTATTTTGTAATTAAGGTTTTATATATAAGTATATTTTAGTATTTATTCAGAAAAAAATATTTTTGCTGTCATATTGGGATGTACTTTACAAAAATAATTAATTGTGCCTTTTGAACCAATTTCTAAATCGCTTACAGTATAATTAAAAATATTTCCTGGTCTAATTAAACCAGAATCAAATACCTTGCCAGCATTTGAATCATTAACAGAGACACCAGACGTTACTGTGTGTATAACCATATCATTATTTATCCATGTAATTTTTTTTCCGATTTTAATTTCGAACGGATTAGGAGAGTAAGATTCATTACCTAATGATACGGCACCTTTTAAGATAGAAATTTTATTCTCAGCAACAATATTTCTAACCGATAAATCCAATATACTGTTAATAATAACAGTTAAGCCGAATAAAACAGAAATGATGAATGAAATTAGTAATAATATTCCAAAACTTCCTAGCATTTTAGTTCATAATTTACATGATTTAATTTATTGGATATTCTATATTCAGAATCATACTTTGAATTTTCGTTACAAGATGATCTCAATAATAAAAAACCTTCCAATATGATATTTTATTGTATATTGAGTATTTAATAATTTAGTATAATAGTTAAAATAAAACTTAAAATCTATATTTTTAAGGTAAAACAGTAATCTTATAAGGTAATAGGATTTGATATTAGCAATTTAGTTGTAAAAATTAATATTTTAGTATCTTACTCGCTTTCTGTTGATTATAGTAAGTAGACATATTTTAATCCAAAATAATAATCAATATTTTTTTTATCTTATTTATATTACAACTAACACCATTCATTAAATTATTAAATTCTTTTAATTCTCAAATTTACAATATTCATATTATAATGCTTTTATAATATGCTATCAAACTCTTTATTGATGAAGGGATTTTGTGAGAGTTGCGGAATGAAAGATGTTGAGATAAAGATTCACAAATCAGATAATGGATCTCAAAGTAAACTCTAGGTAAAATAAAAGAAAATAAAGAAATTAAATTATGATCTATATTATATGTTTATATCTCTAAATTATATTATATATTAATTTGATCCAAATGTTAACTTATTTAGATTTTAAAAAAAAATATAAAATTTTCTTATATTTTGTACTTTTTTTTATACTGATTATCATTTCGTTTAATGAATCAATTTTAGCAATGAGTGAGAAATATTTAGAGGCTCATATGATTATCGAACATAGCATATTTTTTCTTATTGGCATTCTTTCAGTCATAATAATAGAACAATCCTTGAAGTATATCTTATCTGCAGAAAAGAAAAAAATTAATACAAGTATAAAAAAATCAAAATTAACTGACAAAAAAAGGTAACTATAATAAATTTACAAAAAAATGGTTAAATCTTTTAAGTGATATTTATTCTATAAAGCCTAAAGGTATATGGATTTTTATATTTTTATATTTTTTAATATTTTGTCATATTCCTTTTTTATCTTTGATGTAGCATCAAATGATAACTTTATTCATATATTACAGCATATTTCCTTTATCCTAGTTGGTTCTGTTTTATTTATTTCAATAAGGCAATATGGAGAATTGTTCACTATATTTCTTATTTTTTCTATTGTAGGGATGATGGGCCTTGGAGGAATTATATTTGCAGTTTTAGATAAACCTGTATTTCAATCATACACTCTGGATAGTCACAGGAATACAGGAAACTATATGCTTATTTTATCTATAGTGTTAGGCGTTATACTTTTTCCATTTTATTTGATAACAAAAACGATGTATCACATAAAAATACGGAGTTCTATAGAAGAGGACAATTCAACGAAATTTTAATACCTTTAAAATAAAGGATTTATGTTTACTTTTTTTAATATTCTGATATCAATATTATTAGTCTAGAGAAAGAAAATGAATTATAACTTTAATTATAGATAAAATGATAGGCTATAATTGATCTTAAATAAAAGAAAAATGCTTAGCTTCGAATTAAATGAAGGTTGATTTCAACTCATTTTGATATAAAAAATATCTTAATGGGCTAATTCAACATGGTCAGTTAGTGCATCTTCGCTAATAGTTGCCTCATTACATAATACACAATTATAGATATTTTCTGGTTTCTCATTTTTTTCAAAAGTTGGAGGTGTGTATTTAGGTGCTAATCTTAATAAACTTGGATAAGTTCTGGTCGTGTAGTAAGGATAATCTTTTATAAAAAATCTATGAGGATTTGGTATATCATCTTTCTCATATCTTGCCTTGACCTCTTCTTCAGATATTTTTAACCACAATACAAACCCATCCCATCCCTCTATGTGTTTTATAGGTATATAATAATGATGAATATTTATAAAACCTCTCTTAACAACTATAAAATTTCTACTTACAGCGTAAACATCTCCAATATCAACATCATCAATTGTATGAACTGATTCATTAATAAATTCTGTTAAAGAAGATTTTTGATCATTTACTTTAGTCATGATAGTTTTATGTTGAACATACTATTTAATAATTTTAAAAATTATTAATAATTACAGCTATTACCATTTTTTTCGTCATTTAATAGATTGTCATAAATAAGATATTTTTAAGTTGTTTAATATAATGATAATATTAGTAACTTTATGCTTATTATTGACTTTAAAAACAATTTTGATTAAAGCTATTATTAGAATTCATTAGAAATTGATATGATTTTCAAGAATACAATCAAACATTAAGTTAGTTTGATAAATCTTTTATAGAAATAATTTATTTAGATATCATCATTGTTTAATAAATAATAATTTATGTATACATTATAATGAAATTAAAAAAAATTAATAATTTACTTTAACTAAAAGGGTATAATCAATATTCTATCTCTTTATAATCCGACTAATATCAAATCTATTTCTCTAACTTTGATAAATTATTAAACCTTTTTTTATAATAATGAACAATAATTTAGTAGAGAAAAGCAACATGCCCCCAACATCTCAGTTTATATGTGAAATTTGTGGTAAAGGATATGAACAGAAATCAAGATTGGATAGGCATTTATTAACCTCTCATCCAAAACCAGCACTATCTATCGCGGATGTGGAAAAAATCTTATCTAACATTACATTTCCTAAATCTAAAAAGGAAATATTGGGTTTCGTGAATAGTAGACAAAATGCAGAAACAACAGACAACTTACTCGCTTTGGTCAAAAATCTTCCAAATCTCAAGTATAGGGATTCGGCTGAAGTAGCAAAAGCTCTAGGAGAAATGAAAAGTGGCAAAAAGATTAGAAGTGCGGAGGATGTTGAATCTTCTTTATCACCAAGTAAGAAGGGTGGAAATATTGCTGCAAAGTATTCGATTTCAGCTGCCACCTTAGCGCGTGCGTTATCAGGAATTAATTTGCCTCAGTCTAAAGAGAACATAAACAAATATCTAAAGAAAAATATAAGTAAAATGAATAAAGATTTACAAACAGATATATTAAAAATTTATTCTAAACTTCCTAGAAAAAAGTATAAAGATATGACAGATATAGAAAAAGAATTAAGTCAAATTCAGTAAATTAATAAATAATTTTATAATGACTAAATATATTGATGTGATTTGATAATTCAAATATATAATTATATATTTTCATGTTTTTGTAAATGACATTGTTTACAACAATAATATTCAATAAAAATATAACATAGAATAGGATCAGATTTTACTATTTTATTACAATTTTCGCAAGTGAAATAATCATTGTACGGCTCTGTAGAAATCAATACCATGACAACCAACTTTACCGTTCTGTGAACATTGTATGCTATGCATCGGAATGTTAATTCCCTGTTCTGCAATCTTATCAGTCTGGATGAGATATGTTCTCCAAATAACCTCTTTATGACTGATAGAATAGTTTCGTCTTTGTTTCTTTGATTATACAGAATCTTATTGTATCCACGTTTCATTTCCTTTCTATATTTACCACGAGTTTTCCA
>JBHIVA010000089.1:0-7418 GCA_042138015.1 Nitrososphaeraceae archaeon
AACTGATTTCTTATACGGAATCTATAAATCAAACAGAGGGCATTGCAAGTAATTCTAAAGTCAATAAAACCAATCAAACAGAGGGCATTGCAAGTAATTCTAAAGTCAATAAAACCAATCAAACAGAGGGCATTGCAAGTAATGCTAAAGTCAATAATACCAATCAACCAGATCAAAAATTTGTTGTAATTGCCTCAGGTGACTGGGGTTGTAACAAACATACTGAACGAAATATCAATGATATTTCGAATAAAAATCCTGATCTAGTGCTCTCAACCGGAGATATGTCATATGAAAAAGAAGATACGTGTTTCTATGATATAGTAAAACCGTTATATCAAAAATTCAAAATTTCTTTAGGAAACCATGACATGGAAGAAGACGGTAGTAAAGAACTACAACAGGCATACTTTTCTCGTTTTCAACTGAGTAACACATTTTATTCCTTTAATTATAAAAATACACATTTTATAATGCTTGATTCTTATTCTGATAATACTGCATCTTCAGAACAATATCTCTTTGTCAAAAAAGATTTGGAAGTTGCTTCAAAAGATAACGAAACTGACTGGATTATTGTTGTTATGCATGAGCCATTTTATACTAATCCTGGAAGACATCCACCTCACACAGAATTTGCCAAGGTCTACCATTCACTATTTGACAAATATGGAGTTAATTTAGTGCTTGCTGGTCACAATCATTGGTATGAAAGATCCTTTCCGCTAAAGTGTAATCCAGAAGAAATTACAGAACCGATAACACAACATCATGTAAAAATGGAAATAGAAAAGGATTTAACATATAAAAGTAAAAAAAGGAATGAAATTGTAAGCTTTGCTACTATTCCTGAGTTAGATGTAAATTCCACTTTTAAAGATTCAGAAAATCCAATATTTATAACTGTGGGTACAGGTGGTAAAAAACAGCACAATCAAAAGGATCAATTATCCTATATCCCATATGTATGGGATCATGGATTTGGTTATTTAAAATTAGAAATAAATCATGAATCTATAAAGGGTAATTTTTTTGCGAATGAAATTGCAGATAGAGAGGGTAAGAAAATTATAGAACAGAAATATATTGTACGAGATTCTTTTACAATATCCAAGCCATAGACTATAATAAATAAAATAAATTTTTTTTCAATTTCAATTTTTTAAAATATAATAACTCAAAATCTAATTTTATAATAGATGTCAATATAAAAACATCACATTGTTATTTCCTTAAGTTATATAAGTACAATTCACTTTACAAATAAAGGATCATTGACCATAGAATAATTCAACAAATAAAATTTATTTAGCCCTTACCGATTTGTAATTAAGATTTTTCTCTTTAGGTAAATTTACAGAAATATTTACTAAAATAGGACATTTAAAAAAATACCTCTAAGGATTTAATTCTATGAATGCTTTCTATTTCATCAATTTGGTTATGCATGTATACCTTATTACAGCTATTCTGGCATTTTTGATTATTATAGTAACTATTTTGATGACAAGAGGTCTAAAAGGAATCTAAAAATTATTTGTATTTCAATTTTGTACTTTGTTGGATCATTTGGATTTTATTATCTCGTTAACTACATAAACTCTCAAGACTTTGCTGTAAATACAATCAAACCTGTTTATTTATCAGTGCTTATAGCGACTGGCTTATTGATGTTGATTTTTCAAAAGAAGGATATTATAGAAAATCGTATTTTCAAAAGTGAAATTAGTAATCAATAATTGAAAAGGAGCTTCAATTTATTTTTTTAATAGTTGGTTTGGCAATATTTAGTATTAGTGCAATTGTCCGACGAAATTCTAGAACTTTCCAGTATAGTATATTAATATTTATCTCCATAATGATAGTTGGCAAATTACTGATTATAAATATACGTTCAGATGATAGTAAAATAATAAAAATATTAAAAGAAATATTCTCGGTTATACCGATTTTATTTTTGCTATTTACTTTCTGGAGATGGTATTATAGAATTTATAAATCTAGAAGAAAAGTAGTAGAATCTGTTGATTCTCTTATAAAATAAAGAATAATTCTGTATTCCTTGATTCTGTAGCCATTGATATAAAATTTTAAATTGTGAGAAATTCATTTGGTGTTTTTTTCTTTCAGGTTTATTGTCGTATTCGCTTCAATAATAATATCATCATGGAATTTTATTTCAAAGCTGTCAAAAACAGCTCTAAACATAGAATATTTTTTTTTATCTTTTGTTTGTTTGATACTTTCTACTATAGCCAATTTTTCACTAACTAGCCAATTTATTTTCCTATAAAACGAAGTATGAGGTACTTTTGTTCTTGTTAAGATTTCACTAGATGATGCTGCTCTGTATTTAATAGAATTAAAGATATTTCTTAATTCATCATCAGCTAATACTTCCAGTATAGCTTTGATCATCCTCTTGTTAGTGATTAACATTATATAGCAAAATATTGCACATTATTATATATATAGATTATTTTTTTGATGACAAATATAATAAAATAATCAATACCAAAATAGGGATTAAACGATTTTAATAGACCTAATATATAGACACCATATTCCCAGTTTTGGGTTTTATGACTGTTTAGACAGAACAAATCTAATCTGACTCTAAAGTAATATTTATTATTTTAAAGATTGTCTTTAAAGTTATTGTTAGAAAACAAGTTTTTAAAAAATCTATAGTTGTTTTACTCTTAAATGTTTGCGCTCGTTTAAGTCATTATAGTTATTTCCTCTCAAATTAACTATTCGACAAAATTTTTTTTATTCAGCTTTATTATACAGGCAACTATTATATTAATGTCTGAATATCTCACTAAAAAAGGTTATTCGATTGTGTTATATCATTTTAGAGTTGATAAATGAGATAAATACTGTCAATATACTATTAATACAAGATGTATAGTATTTTCTATTTAAGCATTAATATAATATACTGATATCATACTTATATCGATATTTATTGACAAAAAATCTTAAATATCATTTCTCAAATTTATACCATTATGGAGAGAGATGAAAAAGTTGATATGAGTGATTATAATAAAAACTTCTACTCTTCAAAAAATTACCAAATTCTAGAATTATCTGAAAAGAATTTTGATCTATCTATCAAAAATCAAAAACCTCTACTGGTAGATTTTTGGGCTACGTGGTGTGGACCATGTAAATTTATGTTACCAGTTTTTGACAGCCTTGCGAAAAAATATTCTTCTAAGGTAAATTTTGGGAGACTGAATGTTGATGATTTTCAGTCTATAGCTGTAAAATATGATGTTTATGCCATCCCAACATTTATTCTATTCGCAAATGGAGAAGTAGCTGAACGAGCGGTAGGAGCCGTTGGTGAAAAAGGATTAGAAAACTTGTTGAAAAAATACAAATAAAATAATTCAATAATAATAAAATAAACAAATAAAAATAAAATACAATAATTTGTGTATATCGTATATTTACATTATTTAGCGTAACACTCATTACATATTCATTCATTCAATTTATCTAAATATAGCCAAAAGCTGGATCTTTTGCTCTTTTTAACCTCAATATAATTTCGAACACTTCTTTCTCATCTTCATTTAAGCGATGTTCAAATTTATCTATCAAAGTCTTTGCCTGTCTACTTGAAAGGTCTGTCAGAAAGATATCTCCTTCATTTATTTGTCTTCCAATAGTAGGTCCACGTATTGACACAGCAACTTGCATTCCTGTTGTAGCTTCATCAAGGTTTTTTCCTTTGTCTTGGATCTGATGGATTATACCTACCTTTCCTCCATCGTCATTTATTACATTAATTTTCTGTCTTAGCTTTCCTACGAGTATTTCAGCTCCGAAGACGGCGGGATCATTTCTTCTGAATACAAAACCCTTTATGAATTGAAATTTACAAATTGGAGGTATCTCGTTAAATATGATTGAATCTGCATGTTCTTTTTGATATTGTACCCAATCAGTATAAGAACGTATCAAATTGTAAATAATATTTTCCTTAAAAATAGTTACATTTCTTTCTGCTGCTTCTTTATTTGCATCATCAAGGACCTTAACATTAAAACCTAAAATTACTCCCAGAAATCTTTCTTTTTCTTTGACTGCAAATGAAGCTAGAACATCTCTTCTAGTAATATTTCCTATATCTGCAGTTTGGATTGGAATATGTTCTTTTTTTAGCATTTCAATTATAGCTTCAAGTGAACCAAGTGTGTCGCATTTTAAAACTACACCATTTGAATCAGTATTACTTATGAAAGTCCCTTTTACTTCAGATTCTATTAACGTCTTTACTTTATCTTCATTGTTTTTATTTATAACATAAATGGGAGTTCCTGCGAGAACACCTTCTAATTCCTGTGAAACTATTTTCAGTCCGGCAGCTGACATTACTTCTTCTACTGAACGAAACTTATCACGAGGATCTCTCATTTCGTCAAGGGGTTTTGGGAGTAACAAAGCTTTTAATTTTGTTACCACTGTTTCATCCCTTTTGGCAACCATAACAGTATCTCCTTGTTTTAAGGTTCCATCTAATAATATAATATTTGCAGAAGGACCCAGACCTGGCTCCTCATTTACTTCAAGAACTATACCCCTAACATATTCGTCTTTCCTCTCAAGTCTCTTTCTCAGATACTGTTGGGTTAGTCCTACCAATACAGTCATAAGTTCGGGGATTCCAACACCTGTAACCGCACTTATAGGTACGATTGCAAGTTCCTTATCAAATTCTTTGACTCTCCAAAACGCTTCAGAATTATATCCTAATCTAGAAAGAGAACCAACAACAGTGTAAATTTTTTCATCTAATTGGGCTAGTATACTTTTATCTTGCAGTTTTATTTCTTCTGTTATAAATGACAACTTGTTGTTCTTTGGAAAATGCATACTACTTGCAGAACGCTTTATATTTTTAGAAAGTGTCCCTTCAGATGATCTCCATCCAGAAATCATATCTACCTTGTTGAGTGCTACAACAAATGGAACCTTTCTCCTTTTTAAAATATCGATACTTTCAATCGTTTGTGGTTCAAATCCTTTATTTACATCAGCAACCACAATAGCAATATCTGCAGCTGAACCACCTCTACTTCTTAGATTTGCAAAGACCTCGTGTCCTGGAGTATCGATAAATAAAATTCCCGGAATCTTTTCGTCCGCTTTCGCTAGCTTTTCATATAGAGGTCCAGTAATTTTTTTTATAGTTTCTATTGGAAAAAAACTAGCTCCTATATGTTGTGTAATTCCTCCTGCTTCTCGAGCTTGTACTCCAGTTCCTCTGATTTTATCTAAAAGAGAGGTCTTTCCCGAGTCTACATGACCCAATACAACAACTACTGGCTGTCTTAGATTCACTTAAATTTACTTCTATCAAAAATCACATTTGACTCTTTTATGAAGCTTTCATAAGAGTCTGAGGCATGTATTATATTTTCAGTTATTCCTAAACCATAATCACCTCGTATTGTACCGGGTTGAGCATCAAAAGAGCGTGTAGAACCGATCATCAATCTTACTGTATTTATGGCATTTTCGCCTTCTAGAATACATGCTACTACGCTAGAGGATATGATAAAGGATACAAGTTCGTTAAAAAATGGTTTTTTATTGTGTGCAGAATAGAACTCTTCTGCTTTTTCTTTTGAGAATTTATAAGATTTTAATTCCTTTATAATAAATCCTTTCTCTTCAAATCGAGATAATATTTTTCCTGTTAATTTTCTGGCGAAGGCATCTGGTTTAACAACAATTAAGGTTTGTTCTGACATTGAATTTAACACTTTATTTTGATTATTATTATTTTTCTATTTTTGCCTTGAAATTTTTTATTTAAATTTAGTTATATCTTGGATAATATTTTTTAAATCAAATATTTATAAAATTGGTCATGATTTGGAAACTTTAATACCGCGTTTTACATATTTCTTTGTCCATTTTAGTTTTCTAGGGTCCCTTTTTAATACTCTGAGGTTTTTTTTACATTTATTTGAACATGTCCATTGAATAGAACCATCATTTTTTATTAACATTACGCCAGTTCCGGATAGAATATGTTCACCACAAAAGAAACAATTACGCAAAGAAGCAGCTGTTTTACTCATGTTTATTAAACCTACATTGTTATGGCCGTTTATAAATTATTGGTAGTATTCTAACTTGTACTTCTCATTTAATAATAGTATTATTTGATCTTTCTCGCTTCGCGTTCAGTTTCTCGTAACATAAGTATATCGTTCATACGAACTGATCCCTTTACATTTCTTGTTAGTATCCTTCCCTTATCCTTACCTTCCAATACTTTTACTCTCACCTGTATGACTTCTCCAGCAATACCTGTTCGACCAACAATTTGAATTACTTCTGCCGGAACAACTTTTTCCTCTATAGTTTTACTGCTCATTAATTATTATTCACCTTATAAAATTTATTTCTCGTTATCTGATTTTGTATTCTGGTTTTTTAATGTGTTTATTATTTCTTCAACGATATGCTGGGATTCTCCTGCCTCCAAGATGGTAGCAGCTGCCGAACCTACTGATATGCCAAGTGATTCACCAAGTTGTTGTTTGCTTGGAACAAAAACATAAGGCGAGTTTCTTTCTTCACATATAATAGGAAGATGAGCTACAACCTCTGGCGGTTCTACGTCCTCTGCTATGACCGCTAATTTACTGACTCCACGTTCGACAGCTTTTGTTGTTTCATTTGTACCTTTTCTAACCTTTCCACTTTCTTTTGCTACTCTTACCGCTTCATAAATAGCACTAACTAAATCTTTTGGAACCTCAAATTTCACATAATATGGTTTGCTCATTAATTAATATCACCCATTGGGATCATCTATTTTTTTACAAAATATAGCATATTAAAACGTTGCCTCGCATACCTTAATTATAGATATACTCAATCCATAAAAAATACTTAAATTTTTATGAAAATTTTGGTAATTTTCTACAAATTATAGCGTAAAATTAACTTGTATGTTAACTAGAATAAAATAAAATAGATAGCAAAATAGTTTACATTCACCCGTTGTCAATAATATTTTAATAATTTTTGTTATTTACCAGATAATGTAAATACCAGTATAAGAGGAGCAGGATAATCCTATGATAATGTTGGGATCGGCTCGATACTTGCTTCAGTTCTTGCGATTTCTTAAATATGTAAAAATATAAAAAGTTTAAAGAAGGAATGTTGGAAAATTATATAACGATGAATAAAAGGAATCATAATTTATAACAATTTTTACTCTCATTTGACAAAAAAGAATTATCTTATTATTAGAATGTTATAATATTTTTTAATGTTTAATTAAATATTATTATAAATTAGAATAGTTTAGATTTTGCGTCTATGACTATAATATAAATAATTGAAAAAGTTTTAACTTCGAGTTTTTAATGACTCGAATT
>JBHIVA010000090.1:0-7302 GCA_042138015.1 Nitrososphaeraceae archaeon
CATGTCAGATATTGGAAATACTAGAGTATATCAAAACATGTCAGATATTGGAAATACTAGAGTATATCAAAACATGTCAGATATTGGAAATACTAGAGTATATCAAAACATATCCAGCCTCATATCCAGCCTAGGACCTTAATTTCTTAAATGTCATTTGATAAATATTTCTACAGAAATCTATTATACGGTTATAAAGTATAATAAAAATAAAAAATAAATATTCGACAATTTTCAGATTTTTTATTGAAACCTTTGTAGTTTTCATCTAAAATAATTTGTCCTCTAAATAATATACTTAATATTATAATAAAAATAAAAGTAGTTCTTGATAGTATTAATTTATAGATGAATTTAACATACATTTCTGATTTTGAATATCTATTATAATACATTTTAAATTAATGAACACTATCTAAAAATAATGATCCTATTAATAAGACAAGTATCAGTTCTTATTGTTATCAAGGATCTACCGAGGATTTATTTCTCTTATTTCGATATCATATATATCAAATTTAAAATCATTGGCTTTGATTATAACTGTAGGAGAACCCCATGTAATTGCTTGACCATCTCTTTCAGCACCACATATTTTCATATTGTCACCCCAATCACCCCCGTCTATTTTTTCGTGTACCTTTTTATACGGTCCTTTTCCTTCGTTCTCTGTATCTACCCATGTCTCTAGTTTTACGGCTGTATCATTTACGTTGTAAACAATAGCCTTGAAGCCAATTATTTTGTCATATATATCCCCTCCTACATGAATATTTGGATTGTATCTTTCATCTTCATAATCAATATGAAATTGTTCCTTTTTCATTTTCAAGTATCCTTCATTAGATATATTGTTATGGTAACTTGATCCCCCACAATGAAATGGGGTATCAGATTTTTTCTTATAAGTTTCATCATGTGTTATAGATCTGGTGACTATCGACAGAGCATGCTGATCATCCTCAGAGCGCGATGAATCAAGCAGTTTAAAGATCAAAGTGACTTCTATATTCTTCCAGTCGCTTGGTTTATACCAATACCCAATTTCTTTTAGATCAGAATAGTCCCAATTTTTGATCAGATTGTTGGACATATTTACTTCCAATAAAGACTTATCCGGTAATATTTCAGCATCTTTTGTGTGGATATCTATTCGAGGTCTTCCAAAATCTATTCTCCAACTTCCATCATTATTTTGCTTTGTAAAAATTTCTTCATTCTCTCTTTCATCTACTTGGATGAGATCATTTGGATTAGTAATATTAAACCTATATGTTTCTCCATTTGGTATAGTTTGATAAACCTCTGGTATGTCTACTTGTTTAAAAGGGAAGAAGGATCTATATAGAGATTCTAGTTGCGCAGAGGTTAAATTCCGATTTTTGTTACTTTTTGTTTAATAGTTTTTTCTTTATTACTATCTTTTATGGAAATATTGCTATCCTTTCTTATTTGTTCCGTATTATTGTCTTCATTTTTTGTGGTTAAGTTTTGTTCTGCAAATATATATATATTTTTGATAGTAAATCACTAGTTTGGTCATAATTCAAAAAAGCTATCATCATGATGATGAAAAGATAATTAACAAAAAATGTAAATAACAGTATCTCTTTAATCTTAAACGGCAATGTGTAATATTATATTCTCGTATTATATATATTAACGGCTCTGTTAACTTAAGGATAATGTAGTCTCAATGCTTACTTTTTCTAATATGTTCTATGCTCAATTTTCGTAGATTTTTTAATATTTCCTTTTTGAATTTACCTTAACTTAACAGAGCCATATTAACTATCTAAATTTATACTAGAATTTAATTCTGTAACTTAACAACATTTTATAAATAATATAATTAAGTCGCTCTAAAAATAAGATAGTTTTCATTTACAATGAAATGATATGGAAATTTATTCACTTTATTTACCTGTTTAATCTAGATAGTGACTAAATAGAAATTTAAGAAATAATCATATCTTTTTTAAAACATAAGATGTTTATCAATTATTTTTGGACGAATTTATAAATTATACATTGTGTATTAATCTATTTGGTGAATGCTTAAAAATAATATTAATGATTAAACTAAATTGTGAATGAATTGAAGTTTTTTGATAATATTTAATATCTATTTTATCTGGCATATAACACATTTTCCCTTTCAAGATTCTTTACAATTCTTTTTTCACATTCAGTTCCCTCAGGAGGATTTAGATCAGAACTAGATACACAAGCAAAAAATTTATCACCTATCTGGATTTTTCCTACATCTGTATTCCTATCAAAAATAAAGGTTCTACTTATTGTGTATTGCCCATTCTTATCGAATTCCTCTTGCAAATTATTTATGACTGCTGTTTTGAATTGACCTTTTACCATCGCAACCATTTTTATTTTTTGTATAGTTTTTCTATCTTCAAGTGGAGCAAACACCTTTATTTTAACTTGCTCTTTTTTATTCTGATCCTCTTTCTGGATATGTTCCACATTTTGTGATTGTAGTGGTATTTGTTTTTCATTATTGTTAGCATCTGTATTAATAAGAGTCGTAGATTGTGATAATTTGTTAGTACTATTATTGTATATATTTTTGCTTTCTTGGAAGACAAGGGAACTAGGTGAAAATAATCTTGATATTGAAGGTTTGTCAGGATTTTGAAGATCACCTTCATCACAATCAAAATAAGTAAGAGAATCATATTCTTTTGTTAAATCTTCGACATGATAGGCACAAACAAAAAATTCATCACGGTCGCCAGCTTGTACTATATCAGTTTTTTTGTTTACTGCTAGGTTTACATTTAGAAATTTCTTTGACCCTTCAACTTCATTTAATGATACATTTTTTAACAATTCTTGACCATTGATAAAAGCAGCAATCGTTAAAAATCCCTGTTTCTCTAAATTCATAAGATTAATACGTGTTTTAACAAGTAATTTGTCCTTGATATCTAAATTATCTTCATCATCAACATAATCAAGATTATAATCACGGTTATTACTGGATATAGTATCTTCATCTTCCTTTTCCGCTGTTTTATTTATTGTGTTTATCTCTTGGAAGTTATTGTTAATGCCATTTTCTGATACTTTGAAGTCTTTTTCTAATTTATCGATATTATTGTCATTCATGAAATTATTATCTACTTCTTCATTCTCCTCATTCAGCTCATCAGATTCAAAGTATTCACTAGAATCAAAAATGTAGTCATATTGATCATCTTCGCTATTAGAATTCACATTTTTTATTGCTAATGAAGACTCAAACCACAAAGTACAAAATAAGAAACACACTACAAGTGAAATCATAACAATTACTTTAAACTTCAATTACTTTTTCACCTGATAATTTCTAAGAGGAGAGAATAAAACTTTCACAATAGGATATTTATAATTCAACATAAATTTTATTGATTTACAATACTCATTATATATGGTATAGATGGTATAAATTAATCCATTTGAGTACTGGTATATCATTTCTAATCTCCTTATAATTTAATAAAATAGCGTTTATATCTAATAAATAAATGAGAAAAAGATAATAGTACAATTTATTTTTACGTTTATATATGAAATCTCAAACCTGAGTTACTTAGCGATTCAAGAAAAATTTGGTAAGCAATTATCAGTGAATGCATAGAGATACGTTACTTTGATTAATTATTAATCATATAATTAAAAAGAATGTATGTAAATTATATTTCCACAATGCCAAGCAATTTATTTTCTATGTATAATGATAAACAATTGAGGATTTATTTCATTTGAGTTAAATAAAGAAGGTGATTGATTTTGATATTTTTCACAAAAAGATAAATTTTTTGTCCTTAAACATTTTATATTTTAGAATAGATGTTAGATCCATCTATCTGAATATTCTCTATTTTTTATCCTTGTGAAATGAGTAACGAGAATATTGATCAAGCATTATTTATAGTAAAATAGTCTATTATCTTACCATCATTGGAATGAAATTCACCTACTAAGGTGTTTCCTTCATTCTCGATCTCAATTTCTAAAAATCCAAATTTACTTTCCTGAATGACATAAAAGTTAGGACTTTCTTTAACAGGATCCAATTCATCTCCTGCTGTACCTACGGTTAAAAATATTATTCCATCTTTATCAGAATACTCAGATTTTGAATGATTTGTAATTATAGGATTTGGTTCTACTTCTTCACCTGCGTTTCTCTCAAATCTCTCATTATATAACAACGGATATGTTCTTTCATAATACTGATTATGACTTGATATTATCAAATCAACATCATATTTTTGAAATAATTGGTGAAATATATCTCTTAGATGTTCAGCTTCATCCTTGTCTTGTTTAGTCGAGTAAAACGGTTTATGTTGATGCACAACTATCCAATCAATATTCGGATCCTTTGATGCTTTTTCTAAATCACTTTTAATAAATTGATATTGTTTACTTTCTGGTTCATATGGATGTTCGGTAGACATACTTATGAAATGCACATTTTTAAAGTTATGAGAATAATACGGGTTCTGGAGATTATGGTAATCAACTATCTGTTTATATATCTTTGAATATTCTTTATCATGATTTCCTATTGCAATCTTCATTTTTTCATGTATATCTTTAGACATCTCAATCCAGCAATTTGCTGATTTCTCTTCTTTTACTTGGTCTCCTGTTGTTATGATCAGTTCTGGATGTTGAGTGAGAATGTTATTTATTGTCTTTCTGGTTTCATCATTACAATACCAATCTCCGGTTGCTATAAAATTGTGATCAGTTAGGACAAGAGTTGCATTCTGTTGGCTATTTTCCCCAAATACAAATGGGTTTTGAAAAAATAAGATTATAATCAGAGGTAACATCAAAACAGTAACAACATTTATAGATATTTTGGAGGGGGAGAGATTTTCATCCATCATATACATCACCAATTCATAATTCCATTTAACTTTGAAAGATAGATATAAATTTTGTCATTATTCTATAGAGAAAAATTTTAAGTATTCTACTATTATCTTATACCAGTATTTTCTTATATTAAAAAATATCTACGTTTGTTATATATCTATAAGTGTTTGAACCTTCGTAGTGTTAATGATTATGCAATTTAAAATAGATAGTTAAGCATATAATATTTATTCTTAGATTATAGACCAATAAAGTACGAATATGGATTTTATAAAATATTTTATTGCTAAAAGTTACACTACCGTTAATCCGAAATTAAATTCTAGTTATTATAATGTTTATTTCTAGATAAAATAATATATGTATAGTGAATAGGTTACATAGTTATTACTACTTCATATTATGAAATATAATCTTAATAATCTAATACATCTCCACAGATATAAGATTAACTATCAACCACAGGCAACAGACACTAATTCATATACCCGGCATTATTGGAATTTATGAACTCCCTTCTATATTTTAGAAGTATGAGGTTAATTGTAAAATATATACAATGAAATAACGTGGTAGTATAGATTTTAGGCATATTCAAATATTAAAGAAAATGTACACTCCAATAATTGAAAATTGTAATCTTAATGAATTTTAGAATTATATTGAAATACTAATTTCTAAAATAGTATCACCAATCCATTTGCTTATTGGTTTAGATAAATTTATAATTTTATTAACACTAGACTATTTACTTGGTAAAGATTAAAACGAAACAAAATCAAAAAGAAAATAAAAAAAAATTACTCAAATACGAAGAAGGAAATCTCCTAATAATCTTGCTGTAGTTTTTAATAGGCATATAAAATACGAATTTGATGAAAAAGATGTGGGAAAAACCATGGAGACTATGATAAAAGAACCATATGTCTACCATGTACCTGTAATGACTGGGGGTAAAGGATATGAGGAAGTTTATTCTTTTTGTAATAATAGTTTTGTAGGCAAAATGCCTAATGATACTAAGTTTATACGTATTTCAAGGACAATGGATAAAAATCAGGTTGTAGATGAACTTATTGTAACATTTACACACGATATAGAAATTCCTGCATTGCTACCAAGAGTAGCTCCAACTAAAAGATACATAGAATTGTCACTTGTTGTTATAATGACGTTTAAGGGAAACAAAATAGCTCATGAACACATTTATTGGGATCAAGCTTCATTATTAAAACAAATAGGTTTACTGCACAATAAAGAACTTCCTGTCACTGGTATATAGCAATCAACTAAACTAAAAGAATTATCTTTGACTTCTCATAAATAAACATAACAAATTATGATACAATACATTACGTATTTTCAATTAATCTTTTTTAAAAGTGTATTTATCTATAATATGACAGAATTATTTTAATTACATGAATATTACATCAAAATATATAAAGGGGAGTGAGTAGTTATTAATTATCATTATATGACTTCAATCTAATAATTCTAATTATAAATTACTTTATCCTTTCTAATGAATTAGGAATTACTACTTTTGAAGTCTCCTTTTACAATATAAGTATTTTTAAATTCATCATAAATCCCAATTGATTCATAGTACCAAGACTCCGAATCAGAATTGCGTTTAATAATATCTGTTCCATCATCACAAAAATATAATTTATGTTTACTATCTTCCACAATATTATATACTATACATCCATTCATACTTTCCCTAAACTTTTCAAGGTTAATTTTACTAATACTTGTATTTGTACCTTTAAGATTATATACTACATTAAAATCAATAGAATGATTGATCATCAAGCTGTTAGTGCTTGGATGAATAAATGAACTATTAATAACCTCAATTTGACAATTGATATATTGACATATTTGTAAATAAGCTTCCCCATCTATTTCTAGGTTTGAAACAACAGGTTCATTATTTAAATTTTGTAATTCAAGGATATAATCGGAATCACCAAAAACTACATCTAATATACTTACATTAAAAAACATTAATATCAATAACACGATCGTAATGGAGTATGCTAGGCTTGCAACCATACATTAATTCGAAAGAATTTACTTTTATTCTTTTCAGTTCAAATAAATCGATCTAGAAAAGGTGAGACTTGATGTTATAGACTTAATGAATATGATTAATACTAATGTTAATGGAAATAACCTATTAGTTTAATTTAAACAAAATGGTATTGATTTAAGATAAAGTATAGTTGTTGAGTTTGTACTTTATATTTTAATAACAGAAGAGGGCTGTGTTAATTTAAGATAAAATTCACCTCCTTCAACAAAAAATCATTATTGTTATCAATGATATCATTATACATAGATACAAAGAATTGTATCCAGTTATGTACATGAAATAAATTACATTCCTCTCGTCTACATGGA
>JBHIVA010000091.1:0-7191 GCA_042138015.1 Nitrososphaeraceae archaeon
AATAAAAAAATTAAAAAATAGATGGGGTAGTATAACAAAAAATAAGAAAGTAGTTTTAAGTGTAAATTTAGTAAAAGCTCCTCAAGATATTATTGATTATATAATTAAACATGAGTTATGCCATTTTAAGATACAAGGACATTCTCATCATTTTTGGAGATTTTTGAAACAGTTTGTTCCAGATTATCAAAAGAAAATAAATTGGTTGGATAGAAATAGTAAGGTTTTACTATCTTGAACAATCCTTTTATCTTTTATTTGGTTATTTTCCTTACTATCACATTTATTTTCTATTTAACAGTAAACAATTTATTTTTTGATAATACTTTCAACATTTACGCCGAAAAATTTTTTGGAAATGTTTCCAATAATAGAATAGACTATCCTTTTCAACTTGAATATCCTGATGGTTGGAAACCCGTAGGGCATAATCTTGGTGTTACATTTTATTCCAACGAAACATCAGAATCATGGTCTCCAAGTTATACCTATCCTGATCGTTTCGATGTCTCCTATTTCAAAAAAGGGGAAACCACAATAAAGGAATCAATCACGAATAACCTTGCAGCATTTCAAGCAGTAAGAGATAATAAAGATAAACCACTTATTATGCGTATAAATGAAACCCAAGTAAATCCTAATTTTAAATTGCTAATGGGTGTTGCTTTCCAATTCATAGATCCAGAGTTTAATTTTCCAATTTATTCATTGGGTCTATATTCAATTCTTGATAATTCTGATATTGTTGTATTTAACTATTACTCAATAACAAAAGAATTCACCAAGTACTCTGAGTTTCTTGAATTTGTTGGATCTTATAAATCAAAAAAAGCATTTAAAGACAAGGTCATACATGGGTTTAAAGTTTCTAACAATCCATATGGATTTGCAATTAATACTGCTACGAATACATTATACATAGCAAATAGTGAAGATAACTCTGTTTCAGTGATTGATGGTAATGGAAATCAAGAAATAAAGGTATTGGATGTAGGAAAATATCCCTTTGAAATTGCAATCGATGAAGTAGCAAACAAGATATATGTACTAAATTATAATGGTAGTAGCATTTCCGTAATTGATGGCAAAGATAACAGCATTGAAAATACAATAAATGTTAGTAGTTATCCAACTGATATAGCAGTAAATGAGAATTTGAACCAAATTTATGTTGCTCATTCGCAAATAAATAACATTACTATTATTAATAGTCAGAATGGAGACAAAAAAGAACTTTCTATTGGTCCTGTCACTGATGATTCGGGAATAGGTATATCGGTAGATGAATTAGAGAATAAAATTTATGTTACTAATCCTGCAGAAGACAGAATAGATATAATAGATCCAACTAATCTAACAAATATAGTAAGTTTACCTCCAGATTTTAGAGAACCTACTGATATTATAGTTGATCCTATTTTGAAAAAAGCCTATGTTGTAGATTTTATATATAGAGATCTATTAGCAATAGATATTTCTGATAATAAAACAATATATAAAATACCAACATATGCTAATGCAAATCTGACACCTATGGATGTTGAATTTAATCCAGTAAATCATAAAATATATGTTTCAAATACAGAATCTGATACTTTAACAGAGTTAAATCCATTTGATTTTAGTGTTACCAACAGTTTAGAAACTGATCATTTTCCAATTGATGTTGAGGTAAACTGGAAAAATAATATTATATACATTACCAATCAGAAATCTAAAACAATTTCAATGATAGATGGAGAACATTTTCATAACTTAATCGGTATAAAAGTTAACATTCATCCATCCAACGGAGGAGAGTTTGTGTGTGGTACAAAAAAAATAGAAATACAAACATTTGAAACTATAAAATATAACAGTGAGTGTATAATTACTCCAAATAATGAATTCACTTTTAGTCAAATAAATTTTCGATCTCAAACACAAAATGAAACTTTATTATCGAAAGGAAAATCATTTGATATAGCGTCAATACTCCCAATCAAAGCTACTAATAAATTAAATCTAACTGAACATGGAACATATGATATATACTTCAACGAAACAAGATTTCCTTTAGAATATTTCTTACCTATTTATGCTGCAATAATTGCTTTCTTTTTACCTGGAATAATCCGATATGTATCTAATTATTTTAGGAAAATAAAATTCAAAGAAAAAATACGTAACTACAAGATAAATGAGATCTTAGGATCCAAAGATAATAGGGAACAGTATCTGAGAAATATAAACGAAATAAGAAAAAAAGTTAGAAATGATTTCTATAACGGAAAAATTAATGATAATGAATATAAGATCTTATTAGATGACCTATCATCTTTGGAAAAAGATAGTGAACATATAAAATAATTTTTTTGCGTTGTATGTAATTATTAACATCGTATTTGTATTATTAGCCTATAATTAGTTAATTTATAAACTTCATCAAAATTGCTTTATCTACATCAAAAAATTTTAATTTACCAGGATATGGAATTGGTTCTTTTATTCTCTTTGCATTTCGAACCAAGAAACCATACCTATATCCTTCAAGAAATCTTGTAGTTATCGAAAAATGTTTATTTTTATCCTTATTGAATTGTTGTTCTTTGTTGTATAGTTTAACATTATAGAGATACGCAGAACCTACTATTGATCCGGTTGCTAAACTATTATGATCAATATCAAGTCTCTCACAAGCGTCTGTATCTATAGTCTTTGAAGCATGAATTAGAAATTCACCCTAAATGATGTGTTCCATTTTCTGAACTCTATTGTCTTTTCACCATTAGCCAAAAGATATGCAAATGGTTGCTTCAAGGATAAACATTTCATATCTTGGATCTGAAATCTATGAACTTAATATTTAATAATTAATATTTTATATTCTATCTTGTTAATTTAAAATATAATTGTGTATCTTTTTTCTTTAAAGTTTCTAATTTCATGGGTGGTATCCCTTCACTTAATGCAGTATTCAAGGCATTCTTTACAAACCTACAAGAATTAAAATCAAGTTGTCTCTCTGCATTACATTCTCCTAACCATTTGTTCAATATTTCAAATGATTCTGAATAAGATAACTTTTTAATAACTATAAGATACGGAGCAAGAATTAGATTTGTAGCATTCTTTCTAAATTCAAAGATTGGCAAATTTAGTAGCTTCTCTATCCACCAAATAGAATTATTTCCACTAATATTATACATACTATATTTTCTATTATATGCTGGTCTTTTTGCAAACTTTTGTTCACTCTTCCATTTTTTTATTTTTTCATTAATAAGATATCTCCTGAAATCAAATAAAAGATGTTTTATTGATGGTCTTTTCTTATCCCATTCCTGTATTATTTTGACTTCAGAATAGTTTATGTAATCCTCATTTGAGAAATATTTTGAATTGAATGAAAATGGAATTCTCAAAAGACAGGATTTAAATGATGGGTTATTTAATTTATCTGCTTTACGATTTGAAAAATAGTCTTTAGCAAATCTAATAAAATCAATGGATGGTTTAATAGTTAGATCTGTAAAATCCTTGATTTCTTCTAATACAAAAGAATCGATCGGTTGATAGATATGATATCCTCCCCCAGTAAATAAAACGGTAGGATGACCATCTAATTTGATTTTGAGGTTTTTCAACGTTCTGGAAAATGCTATATCAAAACCTCTTTCTGTATCAAAATTATTTCTATCAACATCAATAAAAATAAAATCTGGTGGATATCTCTGTATACCTTTGTAAGCAGTAAAAGATGGAAATGCGTTAATTCTGCAATCTATAAATTGACTTTCATAAAAATATTGCAAAGCTTCTTCTTCTGATAAAACTTCTATTTGACATCCTAATTTCTTAGTCATTATTTTTCTTGGAAATATTAACTTGTCTTGTTTGAAGTGATTCAGGATAAAAGCAAATCCGTTTTCGAAGTCTTTACTTGATGTCTGTAAATTTTTTGATGGAGATATTGCTTTTTCTGTTTCAATTTTTTGTTGTTTCATCTTCCTTGCTAATTTCCCTCCGATCCTCCTTTCAATATTTCAAATTGTTGTTTAGTTATTTTATTTATAGGAAGTTTCGGATTTTTACCCATTCTAAATCCATATTCATCAACAATTTCTTTGTTCGATTCTGACCTGTCTGATCTATATGACTGTTCTAAAGTGTTATTTTCTTGGAATGAATTACTGTCTTTTTTTTCATCTGTGTTGATAGATCGATGTTCATATCTATCAGATTCCTGATATCGGATCTTTATTTCGCTATGTTTATTTTTGTATATGTTAACACTCTTGTTTCCCTGATTTTTATAATCGATATATATTAGTACTTTCGGTTTATTACCGATTATTCTTATATTTGGTCTTTCTTCTAACATATCAATTATATTTTTCAGATTTTTGTTATTTTCCAATTTCCATTTTCCTTTTAGATATTTCTCAATTTGTTGATCTTTTTCGCATGCTTTTTTACACAGATCAGGAATTGTATACCCTTTCTTCTCTTCTCTAAGAATATTATTAAATTTCTCTAAAATAATATTTCGTGGATCCGATACTACCTTTACCACTTCTCCATACTGTTCAAATATTAAACAAAGATCTTTCATTACATTGGTAGCAATCCCATCGTCTACTACTGGCGAAATGTTAAGTTTGGCTTGCGCTTCTGCTATTCTTAGAATAAATTCGAAACTTCTATTGGATGCTACATTTTTTAATTTTGCATCTATCCAGAATTGGTTCAAACGTTCTTCAGCATTGCCAGTCCATTTAGGTTCTATCGTTTTAGCATATTCTATATATTTTCTGATAAAATTATAATTATGCGGTTTTCTCTTCTTTAACACTGTTTTCTGCTCAGCATATGCTTGAACTTCCTCTTTCGTTTCAAAATCACGAAATTGATAGATCTGGTCGAATCTATCAAGCAAGTTTTGTTTTATCGGAATTTCAGAATTAGAGATTGTTATTTTTGATTCCCATTTTGTTCTCATTGGATTAGTAGTAGCTATAATTGTAGTAGCAGCATCTATTTCAAAATGTCTTCCATATTTTTCCAAGGTGCAATATCCTTCTTCTGACAAATCATCAAAGTACTTTTGATCTTCATACGGCATACTGCCAATTTCATTTATAACTACATGTGAATTCTTTGCCAATACCAACACCCCATATGAGATCGAAAGAATATCATTATCTTTTTCTACTATACCAATCAATGATTTCCCATTAACTCCTGAAGCTGTAACATATTTTGAATTAGAATTGATTCTTGTAGATTCTTTCCCTAAAAGAGATTTAGCAGTGCCAGGATCACCTACTAACAAAGTATGGATTCTTCCTCTCCTGCCATTGTCTATATTATTATTTTTATTTCCCCCTACTATAGAACGTAAAATTCCACTCTTCTTTTCATTATGTTCTATCACATTAGGAGCAAACAATGAATCTATCCTTTGATCAAAAGTCTTGGGATTAATAGTTTGGGCACATCTTTTACAGTTATTGACTAATTCACTCTCTTTTTTGTATGTCTCTTGGCAAATATTTTTCCACCTATAAAAATTTCTGATATCTTTGTCAGTGATTTGGATTTTTTCTTTATTCTTATTAAATATATGACTGCTATGCAATATATTGACCAATTTCTTAGTTCTTGAAGATTGTTCGATTTTCTGGGTTTTGATGTCTCCATTTATCTCTACCTTTTCTCCAGATGATATGTTATCGATAGCCTTGCCATATAGTACTACAATCAGACGATCGTATTGTTCCTCAATATTTTCTGTATCATCTAATTGTACAAATCTTGCATTTTCATATTCATATTTTATCAAAAGATTTCCAATTTTACACATATAACAGGTTGGTGCTAAACCATTAGTGCAATCCAAATGTGGAGGTGGCAAGGTCAGAGGTAAATTTTGAAATGATAATGAATTTTGATTGCTACATCCTGTTGAATTACATCTCCATTCTATCTTTGTTATAACTCTGATGATATTTGACATTCCTGTTATTCTTCCAGTTACTACTGCTGGTCCTTCAACTGCTCTAATTGCATCTCTAACAAAAAAAATCGAATTGTTGTTTAATTTAATATTTCGATCATATATATTACTGCTTTGAATATCTGTATTTTCATCTATATTTTTAATTTTTTCTTTTAGTAAAGGAGTATTAATATTATTTTTATGGTCATATATATCAGATGTATCAGATAGATTTTCATTACTTATTCCAAATATGCTTTCATGTTCATCATCAAAATTGTCTTTTAACATTATAATATGGTGTTTAGATATTTTTTTCTCTTTAGCTCTTTTTTCAAAATCATTCAGGAATTTTTGCCATGGAATAATTATTCCAACAATGATTTTTGAATTATTATATATTTCATTGAATTCTACTATTAATTCATTAGATATTGTATTTTTGATTATTCTCTTAAGAATCTGTTCATTTAGGAGTATACGGTTAATTTTTATATTTATATAGTCGTTAGATAAATTAATTAAGTTATTCAAAGTCATTTTTTAAGTAATATTCTCCACTGAAAATGTTCTGGATTATGTTTTTTGGAAATGTTTTATATAACTTTCTTGATTTATTGATAATTTTGTTCCTATTTTCTTTCATGATTTTTTCTGATGGAACAAATTTATTACAAATTTGGACATGGAAATAATCTAACATGCAAGAAATTTTGATTTCATAGAAAACTTTAATTTTGATTATATCATAACTATATATGATTGTTATATCTAAAACCTCCATAAATGGTAGTAGGTAGTAATAATTTGAACTGAAAGTATTGGATAAAGATCTTCCAAAACTTTTCGATCCTTACTTTCTTTTCACAAATATTTTGAAGATAATTGCATAAACAAATGATAATTGCTCCATAAGTATATTTTTTTTTATTTACATTCTTATTAATATTTTTGTCATCTATACACTTTATTAGATTGAATTCTATAATATAGCCATCCTTATTCATCTGATGTCATTTCCTCTTTTCGTCTATTAATTTTTTGAGGACATCATTAAAGGATTCTGCCGTATTACCCAATGCTTTTAATCTGTAATATGTTTCTTCTGAGATTGATATATTTTTATATTTCATCAATAATATATAGGATCTATATATTACTCTATTTTAAGTTTATGATTAAAATACTACAAAACAGAACATATGTGTCAA
>JBHIVA010000092.1:0-7171 GCA_042138015.1 Nitrososphaeraceae archaeon
AATGAATTTTATAATAACTGATTTTGCTAGTAATAACATTTAACATATATAATTAATACCTTTCATAGAAAAGATAAAGCTATTTATGGTAATGGTCATTCCAACAATAGCCAACAAAATATAAAACAACAGGAAAATTTAGTGAATCTTAAGGATGAAACTATTAAAGAATTACAATCAAAATTTGGCTCTATAAGGAAAAAATTTAATATATATATAAAAAATCCTTCTATATTTGCAATAATACAAGATAATCCGTGTTTGGTAAAATGTGTTCACGAATTAAGAAATAAAAATGAGATGATCTTTGATTCATTTTATAATGCAAAACATAACTGGATAAAGAAGAAATTAATTGATGCTATATTAGATGAATTTGGAAATCGAATAGAAGTAAGGTCTGAATATAGTATTTCTAATGGGAAATTAGATATACTTATATTACAAACACAAAATAATAAAATCCACATTAAATATAAAACAAAAACTATTGCAATAGAGATAAAAAGTGGTAAAACAATAGATAGTAAAATATTTTGTCAGATCGAACGATATCTTGCAGATATAAATGTCTTAATAATGGTAAGGGTTCCCACACAAGATGTTGTGCCAATTCATAGTAATTTAATAATAAATGAACTAATAGAAGATATTTCTTTATTGAATAGAAAAGTAGATAAAATATTATCTAATTCGATAATAAAAGTTCAAGGGGATTGGTGTAGAGAATGCAATGCAGATTGTGAATTCAAAAAATCTCCTAAATGGAACTCTATTCCTACTGGTTCGTTTGAGGGTTTTGAAGGAGATTTAAAAAGTGTAAATCTAGTTATTGCAAAAGTTATTATACTAATAAAACAAATGTTGGAGGAATTTCAAAAATCTACATGACTTAAAGAAATAAGCATATACTATGCAAATATGTAAGGAAACAAAAAAATTGGTAAAATGCACAATTAGGTAAAGATGGAACAGAACGATTAACAGAAGTGCTCGAATACCTAATTGATACTTATAAAGAAATAAAAATTAAATAATTTTTTTTTAACCAAATTTTAAAATCTGAAAATAAATTGATAAAAGAGTCATTAGATTTTTAGTAACTATTGATTATTCTAATTAAAACAAAAATAGTCATTCATCTATAATGACTAATGCTTTTTAAATAGGAATGTTCATTATTTCCATCAAGTACAGCGTTTAATTTGATATTTCTCACTGCCGTAGCTGTATCTTTTGTATTTATAATTATAGGATTTATTCTAAAAAAGTGTATTCCTGAGAATATAGCTAATCCTTCTTAATCAAAAATATCATATCTAAATAATAATTAATTTGATATTGAAATAAATACTACGCTGAAAGTTAATTAGTGACAGCAAAGTCTGGTATATTATCATATGGATGATTTACCTTTACAAAGTTATTAAGAAAATCAAAAATAATATTTATAGTGATAATTTACCATACATTCAATACATTAGATTAGAATTTCTTTCAAATTTATTTTACTAACCACGATCCTGTTGTTATAATAGTTCTAAGATAGAATTCACTTGAAAATAAAAAAAAGGAATCAAAATAATAGAATTAATAGAAAAGTTATGAAAAGTCTTATGCGTATTATTCATTCTTGTTTGCAATAAGATTATATAAAAATAGGTTATAATATGAGTGGATTGAGAATTTTTAGAATGGAAGTAAATGTATCACTATGCTTATGAATTATTAAATAATATATTTGTCTGATAACTTTAGTAGAGGATAAGAATAACTTGGACAATAGAACTGTAATAAACAAATATCATCTTCCTGTACCAAAGGATTCTATTCAGAGAATTGATAGAAATACATCACCAGCTCATACAGGAAAGTTAAGAAATGCTATAGATTTTATAGTTGCAGAAAATACGCCTGTACTGTCAACAACTGATGGAATAATAACATTTGTTAAGGATGACTCAACAGTAGGCGGTCCGAGTCCTGCTTATTGGAACTTTTCTAATTTTATTTCCATTATGCATGACAATAACGAATGGTCACGATATGATCATCTTAGATTTAATAGTTCGATTGTAAGAGAAGGGCAAAAGGTTAAACAAGGACAAAAAATTGCAGAAGTAGGTATGACTGGTTATACATATATCCCACATCTACATTTCCAAATCTCGATATTTAACGGTCCTAATATTTGCACAGATTTTGACACTTTAATAGTTGAAGATTTTATTGACTTATGAATATTTAAAAAATAATATCTTTTATTTTTGAAAAATCTTTACAGAAAACTTACTGATCACACGTAGAATACGTTTTTTTAATTCTTTATAACTTTTCAACTATTACGACATTGCCATATTATTTGAGTTTGAGATGCTGAAATTTTTACCAAATATTAAATGGCTAGAGATTGTTAAGTCTTTAGCCTACTTTAGAACACAGTTAGATAGGAATAAAAATTTTATTTGCATAGTGAATAATTATTATTATATATCATATAGTGAAGTTCTAACAATATTAAATATATATGACGGTATTTAACACATATTAAAATGATGAAAATAAACATCATTAATCAAGGATAATATATCATTTATTCATTATTATTTCCTTTAGCGACTTTCTTTATTTCCAACGAGAAAACATTAGGAATAGCATCTGTAAATGCAGAAACTCCGATTGTTACTATATTTCCAGAATGTGGATCAACTTTTGATCACAGGATCTCTTTAATAGCCAATGGTTTCCATCCGAATGGAAATGTTCATTGGGCACTTATCAATTCTAATGGTGAGGTAGATTCATTTGGATATTTTGAAACTGATGTTTCTGGTAACTTTGAAGAAGTTATAATTGCTGAGAAGATGGAACCTGACACATATATTTTAAGATTATTTGATGATAGAGATAATGATTTTATAAAAGATTTTGAAGGTTCAGAAGTTAGACTCAACTATAACATACCTTATAATAATGCTATATTTTAGAATAATTCTAATGGATGAAGTTGAATAACTATAAAAAATAAACTAGAGAATGTGAAGGTATATATCGAATTTGTAAAAATTTAGCGGATAATAATGAAAACATCTTTTTTAGTTTTAATCTATTGGTAAAGTGAATGTAAATGTTGTACCTTTACAATCATGGTTATTTTCTCCCCATATACATCCATTATGAGCCTCAATAATTTTTTTTGAAATATATAGTCCCAAGCCTATTCCTTTTTCTGACTTTGATGAAAATTTTTCAAATAAACTTGATTGAATTTCTGAATTTAAACCAGAACCTGTGTCTTTAACCATAACAATGATTTCGCGATTGTAACGGTTATCATTATCATAATTGTCAATATTATGTGTTGAAATCAATTGAATCTTTTTGTTATCTATGATAGCATTATTAGATAAGGTTGGAGACCTATTAGAAATTGTTTTTACATTATTTTCTTTCTTATATATTGAAACCATAATTTTTCCAGTCTGAGTAAATTTTAAAGAATTACTTAAGAGATTAAAAATCACTTGAGATATCCTTGTTCTATCAGCAAATACAATGATTGAAGTCTCTGATTTTTCAAAAATTATTTCTACACTGTTTAAATCATTGTTATGATATGATGATTTTATTTTTTTGAAATCTCTTATAATATCATCTACATTATCATTAAGATCAAATATCTCCTTTTTTAGTTTTAATTTATTTTGCTCGACTTGAATGACATCTATTAAATCGCTAGTCAATTTATATAGTCTTGATGAATTTCTATCTATAGCGTTAATCATCGTAAATATTTTTGGAATAATTGATACTTCGTTAGTTGTTTCATTATAATTGTTAATGTCTGTTTTATTGATTCTATTATTTTTCAATAAATAATTTTTCATCTCTTCTATGATCATTTCCGTATATCCTGAGATTACCTGGATCGGTGTTCTAAGCTCATGTGCTGCAATATTTATGAAATCTTTTTGTAATTTGTCATGCAATTTTAATTGTTTATTTGATAAGTTTAGATCCTCGTTTGATTGCATTAATTGTTTAGTTCTTAACCTTACAATATTTTTTAATCTTTTATTCCAAGTTACTATAATTAGGGCTAAACTTATACTAACAATAAAGATTGATAAAATGACCAGAATACTAAATACTCTTTCTTGTTCTAGTAGATAAGATACATCATTTGCCAATTTATGGGTAGAGCTTAATGATAGTATCGTAAATGGTTGATATTCTTGTTCTTGTTTATGCTGAAGATAATCTAAATATACTGGTTGATATGCTATCGATAATTTTTTTTCCGGAATGTCGTATATCATAAGATTATCTTTATAAAAAGTAGAACTCAAAAGAGAGATTACAGAATTATGAATATTAATATCTAAAGGATTGTTTAAGTTGAGATTATAAACATCCTTTTCATTAAATATCGGATTAGTAGAGAATAATATGTTTCCATTCGTATCAAAAAGATTTATTGATGAATCATATTTTTGAGGAATTTGTTTTTGTAAAAATTGTCCCAAAGTTTTGGCATCGATTAATGCCATTATAATTCCATTAAACTCTTTTTGGGTAGTGGAATGCATCTGTTGTGAATTATTACCACTATTTTTATTATTATAGTCACTAGTTGTTATTTTCTCTTCTAGTATTATAGGATAAGAAACATACCATCCTATTATACTATTATATTCGGAATCAAGAAACAGACTTCCTATAGAAGGTTTGAGTGTAGTCTTTGGAACAGAGAAGAAATTCTGATTAATTGTATCTATTTCACTAAATTTAAAATGAATATTACTTTCACTAGACCATACCATCTCACCTTCCTTATCTATCCAAATATATGAATCAGCCAAATCAGTAGATGTATCTTCAGTCAAACTTTCAAGTTCGGACTCTCTGATTTCTTGATTGTCAACGTTTTCATTTTTTGCAACTATTTTGAGATTATCAAGTATTGAATCTATATTTTCATCCAATAGTTTTGAAAGGTCATGTATTTGTATTTCGATATTTGATTTTACATCTGATGCAGCCAGTTCACGAATCTGTTCCGTAATTATTATATGATATTGATAATAAAATAATGATAATAATAATGATACCAAAATAAATGTAGAGAAAATTAAAATAGTAGCTTTATCATTTGATATCACAATGGTACCCTTTTTTTGTAATAATAATTTCTATTGTTAAATGAATTTGTGTATTATGTATACTATTATTTACTAACAAAAAATAAATAGTATGTTAAGCAAATTTAGATTTGGTTTGTATTAAAAAAAGATTGTTGCTTGACCAAATCAAACTAATACATATACTCTTATTTTTAATGATATTAAAATTCTTTAATTTACTTAAATGATATATTTTAAAAATATATAGAAATAAAATAGAATATTGAAAAATATTTACTATAGTCTATTAATTTGTATTTATAATAGATCTAGAATAAATGGATCAATTACAAAATACTGATAATTAGATTCTTTTCATATCTTTCCAGAGGTAAGGTGAAAATTATATCGTCTAAATAGAACTAGATTTTTATTTCTTTAAACCTTCTCCAAAGACTCATATTAAAAAACTTTAGATTAAATTGACTCAGCTTATAATAGTAGTTAATTTTATCTTTTTTTCACATAAGCAATCCTCGATTTATAATTTATTCATTATTATTTCCCATGAATGACCTTGAGTAAATTGAAGATTTGCAATATAATAATGATAAGATATTAGTTTCAAATATTACGTTCTTTAAAAGAAACAATTCCAATAAAAAATGAATCATAATCTAGTGTTTTAGGATTTCTCAAATCAACAAATCTTAAAATAATTAATTATTGTCAATCACTGTGAAGCTTTCCGAAAATCTAGATTTTTCAAAGAACTGGGAGAGTCCTAAACATCAATGTTGATTTAGTTTATATCTCAAATTTTAGGGTTTAATGATATTCACAGATAGATTAATTTATTTTTCTTTATTTTCGAATAAAAATTTGGATAATCAAAATTCATATTTTTTTCCTTCAAATAAAATATCAAAAAATTTGAAACTAATCCTGAAAGCACCAAAGTTGTGTCATTATCTATTAATACTAACATTGAAAGAAATAATGGAGTCAATAAAGAATATGAATAAAAATTATTAGTTTCCTTATTTAATATTTTATTAATAAAACAATATTTTCTAAATATCGAAGTGTAATTATTTCTAAAAAATATGATGCAACTACAATATATTTGAAAAATATATAAAGATCATTGGAATCTTATATATCTTTTAAGGGATTAACTTTCTTCAATACAATGAATCATAATAAATCATTTAGAACTAGATCGATATTTTTCTTGTTATTTACAGCTACAACATTAATTTTAGTTGGAACCATTTCAACAATCTTTTCTCCTTCTACTATTCCAAAAGTATTAGCTGACTCTTACATTCAACAACAAGATTATATATATGATCTGGCAGAAGATTCTGCTTTCTCTTCTGATTCTTCGTTCCCTTCTTATATTTCATCCTTTAAAGATCCCTACATAGCAGAACATGAAGAAAAACAACCACCAGTGATGAGTGTCCAAAAAATCAAGTGTGTGAATAGTAATATCAATGTTAATGATTTCAATATTGATAAATTACCCCCTCAAATTAGGGGAGTTGATGTTATAAATAATAAAGAATTACAACAACAAGGATCTAAGATTTCTAACGATGATCAAGGACACACTACGAATACAGAAAATGGTAATATAGAGAGTTTTGATGGTAGTTTTAACATAGATAATAGCATAGTCGAGTTATGTATTAATGTAAATCTTAATGACCAGATAGTTGAATCAGCCAAAGAACCTATCTTAACTGACCTGGATATAGTTGAATCCAATGTTCCTAGCGATGACAATATATCTTCTAAACCGGCAAGTGAAGAAGTTCATGTAGAAAGGATCAAAATTAATTCTGATAGCATTACTTCCAACGAGAGTCTTTCTTCCACTGGTTTTATTGATTCTATTATGAGAACTTTTCAAAGTGATTCTGATGGAGGAGGAGACAGCTCTGATGGAGGAGGAGACAGCTCTGATGGAGGAGGAGACAGCTCTGATGGAGGAGGAGACAGCTCTGATGGAGGAGGAGACAGCTCTGATGGAGGAGGAGACA
>JBHIVA010000093.1:0-7127 GCA_042138015.1 Nitrososphaeraceae archaeon
TAGACAATTCATTAAAAGAAAAATCTAATCAATCAATACCTCAAAAAATCAGAAAAATAACAAAATATTTTTGGGATGGTGGAATTATGAAAAACACACCTTTAAAAGAAGTATTGGTTTTACGTGGTAATTATTGGACCAGAGTTAAAAAATCCCATGATATTCCTCCACTGAGAATTTGTATTGTTAATTTACATCCAATCAATCATGATTCAGTTCCTTTTGACATGGATGGCATTATAGAAAGAAAAAATGATCTGTTATACCATTACAAAACCGAATTCTACGAAATTGTATCACTCTTAATATCTGATTACGTCAATCTATCTCAATATTTTATCGATCTTGCAGAAAAAAATGGTATTTTCCGTGACTTAATTGAGATCTTGTTAGCACAAAAATGTCGCAGTTTGCAATGGATTGGAAATCAACAAGGTTTAACATATGGTGATCTTCTTAAAGGAAAACCAAAGATCGATTTTATAACTAGAATTCAGAGAAAGAATGATCCCAATGAAATTGCTAATAAGGTGTTTGATTTCTCTTCAAAGACTATGAACAAGTTGATAAATGATGGATATAAAGAAACAATGGAACAGACACCCAGCATCGAAAAAGAATTTCTCGAACAATTAAATGAAGTTAAGAAACAGAGGGAAGGATTTAATAAAAGAGAAGAAGATGTAAGGAAAAAACTATTGGGAAAAGGAAAGAATATCCAAACTACAATTTAATTATCATCTATGTTACAATTTAATTATTTTTTGAAAATGTTGTAATAAATTCAGTTTTACTTAGGAGATCCTCATCTCTGCACGCTTTTGGAATATTTTTTTGTTCTAATTCATAACCATCTTTTTTAGCAGTAGTTATAATAATTTGATTATAATTGTATCCTTTTTCTGGAAACCAGGACAATAAGTTTTCCTTCTCATTCCACTCTATTTTATCACTAGTTGCCCAAATGGAAAATCCAGATGGATAGTGAATATGAGCTGGAATGAATATTATCGTGGGTTCATCTACAACAGTTCCTTCTAGAATTATCGCTGTATATTTTGAAGTATTATCAAAATATAACAGAGATGGTTTGGCTGAGCTTAACACTGGATATGGTCTTGATATCGCATCTAGATGACGCGGTGCTTTATTCGGACCAAGAATGGAAAAGTTTTCAAGATTCCAGTTATCTTTTTTGTCTTCAGTGTTGTACAAATCATAATTCCAATATGTAGAGTTTAAAAGTACCGATTCCAGTTGTTCATAAGAAACATCAATATACTCTTTAACTCTTTCAGAGTCATGAGTTCCTCCAAACTCTGTTAAAAATGGTATAAGATCGCGATCATACGCGGTTTGGACTAACTGTCTATAAAGTTTTGGCCATTCGCTTCTATAACTTGAAACATTATCTGGTATTTTCAGGATAGCATGTATTATTGATCGTGTGTCATAAAAGTGGAATGAAAATACACCTCGATCTGTTATCTCGGAAGGAAGATTCTTAGGTAAATATGTAGTTATATTTTTGGGAAGTTCCATTAAACTTCGTTGTGTGATGTTTTTATCTAATGGAGTTTTTATCAAAGACATATCTCCAATTTTTAGAAACCTTCTCAAGTCAAATTTCGATAGTTTTTTTTCTATAGTTTCAGGTTCATCTACAGCCTCAGAAGAAAATACATTCCAATCTACTCTTGGTTGTATAAACAAGAAAATCTTATCATCATATCTTCTAATCTCTTTATTTACATTAAAATAATATTCTTTCAGTAACTCTGACTCGAATGATATTTTGTCTAACCCTACAGGATGTGGTTCGTTAAATGGATCTACACCTATTATAGCAGAAAAACAGTTTCCATCCTCATTTTTCAATGATTTAAAAAATCTTACAGTCTGTCCTATTGTTTTTTCTAGATGTGTTCTAACCGGGTAATCTTTTAGACCTGCATTTTCATTTGTAAGTTTGTTATTATAAAAAGATTGCAGGGTTTTTTTTACTAGTTTATTCAATTGATAATAAGTTTGCCATCTTCTATTGTCTCTTACCGGTATTTCTGGTAGTGGTGTTTCTTTATCAATTGCTAATGCCCAGTCTGGAAAACCGTCACCTCCAAGAATTTCATGTGCAATATCCTGATGAAAATCAAGAAGTACCATTATTCCTCTCGAATAAAGTTCCTTGATAATCTCCTTAAGGAGGGATAAATATTCTACTCCTTGAGGCATAAGTTTATCAAGGTCGTTGTTAGGTTCAGGTTCTAATGCTTTCCATAAAACTAATAATCTAACTATATTAAACCCAGATTCTTTCAACAAATCTAGTTGTGTAGTGCAAGATGCTATCTCTTTTTTCAGTTCTGAAATAGAAATAGTTTTCTTGTCTAATTGTGTTAAAGGAATATAGGGAGGCATTTTACTTCTAGATGCAAAATTCACACCTCTGAAAAGTACATAACGACCATCCTTATTTTGACTTTTATCATTAGAGTTAGTATCAATAATAAACCAACTTCCTTTCTTTGCCAGATCACGGCCGTTAAGAAGAATAGAACTCATTTAACCGATCAACATGTAGACATTCATATAAACATTTTAAATCTCATTGGATTTTTATTAATAGCCTATCCCAAAATTAACCTCCTGTAAACAATAAGACTATTAGCCAATTCCACAAGAGCAAAGTAGTTCTCATCTTTCTTTTCATATCTTGTAAATAATTTCCTGAATCTATTATGCCATGAATTTGTTCTCTCTACAACCCATCTTCTAGCAGGATGCTTTTTCTGCAATAATTTGATTTCTTCCTCTCTTCTGTGACGTATATGTGGAATGTATCCCATTGTGATGATTTATTGTTCTACTTCTAAGGAATGATATGCTTTATCAAGACATAGATTTTGTTTATGTTTGTATTTGGATGATGATGTTGATGGTCGTTTGATAACAATATTATCAATCGTATTTGTTGCAACAATAACATCATGAGTATTTACAGATGTTATAAAAGTAGAAAGAGTAATACCGTTTTTATCTGTTAGAATATGTCTTTTACTACCTGATTTACTCCTATCAGTTGGATTATGACTAGTCATCACCCCCCTAAAGGTAATTTTATAGAGATGCTATCAAGTGATTGCCAGTTCCATTTTATTCCTATCTTTTTATCATATAATTTTAGTAATCTGGTCCAAATTAGATCAAATATGCCTAATTGATTCCATTCTTGAAATCTTCTATGACATGTTGAACCTGAACCATATTCTTTAGGTAACATTTTCCATTGACATCCAGTCCTTAGGACAAATACTATTCCATCAAGTACTTTTCTGTATGGAACAATTGGTCTTCCTATTGTATTCTCTGGTTTCTCATCTGGTAGAGTATTTTTAATTTCATCCCATAAATCATCTGGGATAATTGTAATTGTTCTAACATATTTTTTACTTTTTAGCATTATTGGATATGATAGGAAATAAACGAGCTATATTCCTATCTATTTTTGGGATAGGCTCTAACAGATAAAAATATTTTTTTATTAATCTCAGTTACCGCTATAACATTCGTATAGGAAATTCTCTTATTTTAAATCTTCATATTCATTTTTTGAAAAGACCCATTCGCTTGCCTTTTATTCCTCCTATTATAAGTTCTATTCCTTGAATTACTAGAGCAACTACTATGACTATAACTAGTATTGCGAATCCTATTTGTGGAACTGCTAGGACAATTATTCCTAGTACTATTGAAATTATACCAGTCACTAACTGAAATTTTAGAGTTTTATTTCTTTCCTCCTTTGATCGGCTCCTGATTATTCTAACTGCACCATTGATCAGAAGGGCTATAGCTACTATGAAAAGCATAAAGTTAACACTTTTCTCAGGATTTGCTATGGTGAATATTCCAAAGCCAAGAATAATCAGTCCTAACGCAATACTGATAATACGAGATTTTTTAGATAATGAGGGGGTGGCAAAACCTGTGATAATAGCTTCAATACCAACTATGGATAAGGTAATAGCTACAAGTGCAATAGCCATAACTGGTCCGATTGCTGGTATTACAACGGCTAGAATTGACAATATGATTGCTAAACTACCTATGCCTATCTGGCTGAATCTGACCCACATTGGCACTACGATTTCTTGTGACATTAACGAATTTACCTGTGTTCTTTCTAGGTATTAGACTTATATATTTCATGTCAGGGTGAAAGCAGCTTCAATAATTTTCTTTATTTCTTTTCTAATTGGTTAAATTAGTATTACATGAATGAAAAAGAATGACAAAGAATGGGAGAGTACAGAATTAATTCAATAACTTGCAAAAAACAATGAATATTATTTCAATTGAAACTACAAAATATTTCAACTATTCTAATATATTTCAACAATTCATGCTATTTGATTTCCTAATATTTTTAAAAGATATCTGCGTATCAAAATTACAGTTTGTTGTATTGATAGAATTTTTGTATATTTATTAAACATGGATACAAATTGAATTTTCAATATGTTATAATAGATCCATTTATGAGATTTTTTCTTGATAATATTTCTAAAAAATGTTAGTTAAAATAAATAAATAATGAGTATGCAAAAGGATTAGTAATTGGCTGTTGATACTCTAGAACCTAGCACATTTCCTAGATTTGAAGCATTAGTTGAACTGATAATAGATTATGCTCTTGTTCTTATAGATTTCGTAGCTGTAATTATCATAGCATCAGCTATTTTTTTAACCTTGATATATTTTCTAAAGCACTTTAAGAAAATATTAGATTCAAATTCTCCTGAACCTCAAAAAATAAGAATTAGATTGGGAAAGATGCTATTAATAGGACTTGATGTTCTAATAGCTGCAGATGTCTTGAAAACAATTGTACATCATGGACTAGTTGATTTACTCGTACTTGCGGTTATAGTAGCGATACGAATTGTGATAACTTGGATTTTGTCAAAGGAAACTGGTTCAGAATTTTAGGTATAAAAATAATATTTTACTATTTAAGGCTTAATAGAATTAAGATTACCTTCTGTTCAAATTTTTTTATACTTTTCATGACAAGATCATTACCTTAAAAATAATGACAAAAACGAGTTTAAACATTTTACTATGAGAAAATGAATTATTTATGTTTCTATGTTTAAAATTATATTATTGATTTTTGAAAAAAAATTTTGTAATTTATTTCAAAATCGATTTATATTATATGCTATATAATACCTAAAGGCGCTCTGTTAACTTAAGGAAATTTCAAGAAGGGAATATTAAAAACCTATTAAAAATGAGCATGGAACATATTAGAAAAAGTAGATATCGAGACTATTTTATTCTTAAGTTGACATAGATGAAAAAAAATGAAGATTTATTCCATCATGTTCCTATCTGATCAGTATTTGTGATGTTTCTTATTGTATTACTTATCCTCTTCGTATTGTTTGTGGTATTTGTGATGTTTATAACAATGTTTATCATAACATTTGTACTTATAGTGTTTCTCTTTATGCTTATGATGTTTATCCTTGTCATGTTTGTACTTGCTTTGTTTTTTATCATATTGTATTTTTACATTTTCTTTTTTTAGATATTTTGAATCTGGCTCTGCATATATTTTAGAAACAATAGGTGCAGTGATCATACTACTTATCAAAAAATCGCTGAGAATATGACCAGCAAATAAAAACTTGTATTCTTGTTTTGAAACTTCTTGTTTTATTACTTATCATTTCTTTATAAAAGACTTTCTAATTCTTATTTATATAATATAACAATGTAATGAAAATCAAAATTTTTTTAACTTTATTTATATATAACATTCTATGCTCTATTTAAATAATAAATAGACTTTGTATTATATGTATAAAATATAGAAATAAACTGAAAAGACTTTATGTATATCTGAATTTTTTACACTCTAGTAAATTATAGTTATGTCATTTGAAGTATGATTTTTTCTATTATCTTGTTGTTTCTTTCCGCATATACAGGTGATTGTATATCGATCCAATTTTGATCTTTATCAAGCATATAAGAAAATAATTTACCATTAGATTTAGGAATAGATGCCAAAATATCATGGGATAAATCGAATTTTTCTTTCTTAACTACTTTTTTCTGATTTAAATATTTAAAGATCTGTGTAGTAAATAAATAAATTCCTAATCCTTCTGGTGAGTCTAGCAGAATTGTTGGTTTTTCAATAAATTCCTTAATCTCATTCTCATTATCTTCATCAATTATCAATCTTCCCGTTTCTTCATATCTATATTTTCTAGATACAACAATTCCTACTAAAGGTGATGTTTTGTTTACTGAATTTTTCACTATTTGATAGTATTTGACCAAATCTTCAATATTTAATGCACATAGATTGTCCGAAAACCAGACGAGGAAATATTCATCAGTATTGATTATTTGTTGAGTTTTTAAAAGTGCTCCTCCTGTTCCATTTTTTTTGTCTTCAATAAAGGTAATTTCTTTACTATATAACTTCTCTTTCCCTTCAAAATAATTAATAATCTGTTTTCCCCATAAATCAAATTCACAGACAATTATGATGTTGGTAAACAATGGAGATCCATCAAGATATCTTACAATATGATCTATAATCGGTCTTCCTTTAACAGGTATCAATGCTTTTGGTATATAATCACTAAAAGGTTTTGCTCTTTGACCTTTGCCACCAGCCAACAAAACTGCTTTCACATTTTATCAATATTATTTTTAAATATGATAGTTTATCAACTTTTTCATAATTTGATGAAACGACATAACATTAGAGAAATGAATCTATCCAAGACAATATGTATAAAAAAAAGAAAAAATAATTACTAAGTTGAAAACAACAAAAGAAATTCTCTTATAAATTATTTTATACAAAATCTTTGATGAGATTAAAATTTCAATGATAAATTTAGATCAACAGAAAATAAAATAGTAGCAAATAATATGATTTAGTTTCGATCACAAGTGATGAGTCTTTTCATTGACAGAATAAAATATATTTTATAAAATATGGATAAGTAACTCAAAAACTTATATTAAATATCTGATTTTAAGAATGTTTTTAAGAAAGAACATTTAAAATAATCAACCATCTATTGTCAGATTTAGATAAA
>JBHIVA010000094.1:0-6754 GCA_042138015.1 Nitrososphaeraceae archaeon
AATCTTGCCTCCTAACTCTGCTACAACAATATCAGATAACCTTTCATACTGCTTTTGTACCTCTAATTCTGAACCATTTAAGACCTAGATAGAATTGAAATGCTGTTGTTTAGTAGTAGTCAAAGGCTTACCGGTACCAGCATTGTAGTAAGTAGGTCTATTTGTTCCTAGAGGAATGTTTGAATAATTATCGTTTGAGTATTAGTGATTATGAGGAAAAACTTTATTTAATTCATCCTAATACTACCGTTGTGAAATCATCATTTGAATTAATGATGTTTGTTCTTTTAACTGGAATTTTTTCGGCATCGCTAAACTCTTCTTTTGGACAGGAGCCAGAGAAAAAAGTAGAATTACTTAGTTCCAAAATAAAAGAAGGGGATTATTCAACAAAATTTATCGGACAAGTAAAAAATAATCTCCAAGATAAGGTTGAATTTGTAAAGGTTATTGCAACTTTTTATGATGAGGCAGGTGATATGATCGGAAGCGACTATACTTATACAGAACCAAGTGATCTTCAACCAAATATGAAAGCACCATTTGAAATGTTCTTAGATGACGATGTTGGGAGTCAAGCACAATCTTACGACATAACCCTAACTTGGCAACTTCCTGGAAATACAGACGAATATACTAATGTTATTGAAGCGAGTCCTCAGTCACAGTTACAGTCGGACGAATCCAATACGGATGACTAACATTTTGTTAATAGTTATTATCTAAAGTCTGGATACAAAAATGGGAAGAGTAACTAAATTCTTAGGATATTTTTTCGGAATAATAATTATGTTATTTGGATTTGCTTGGCTGATATGGACCATGTCTCTTCCCATGATATTTGCAGGTCAATATGTGCTTATTGGAGTAATAATTGTGATATTTGGATTCGCCGTAATCTATTTAGGGCATAAGTCAGGAAGAAAAAAAGTAAATTTACCCGATTAATATTTTAGTCATATTTAATAGGTTAAAATCACCTATAGAAAGTAATAAAGTTATTCAATACATAGAATATGATTATTTCGTATTTCTGTCTAGATATTCTTCTAACGCTTTGATAACTACAGATGCAAATGATATATCATTTTCTAGAGCATATTGTTTTCCCCTTTTCAATAAATCCTTTGGCATCCTCAGCGATGTTTGAACTTCTTTTTCCATATCTAGTATTACAGACATAACAAACCATTATACTATGATATATTTAACTTTTGGTGTATTGTTATAAACATATTTTTACAACAAACTATAAATATGTTGTATTGTTGTAATTACAACATGGAACAATCAATTGTTTCGAACAAATTAGTTAATGAAGAAAGTAAGATACGCCGGGAATGCCTCGGTCGAAGGATGGCACTCCTCGGCAAAGTCTTCTGCATGTCAACAGAAACAAACAACAGACCCCATTTTTACGTAAGTTCTGAAGTCAGTGCAGATAGATACTACTTTGTAGAATTTAAACCAAACGTCAATTCATTTTACTGCACGTGTTGGGATTACGCTAGCAATAGAGCAGAGAAATGCAAGCATATTTTTTCTGTAGGTTTTGCATTGTCTTTGGGTCTGGTCCAGACTGTAGATCATAAGTTACCAATCAGTCAAAAGCCAGTAACAACAATTCCAGACCATTACAGGAACTTATCTATCGCAACATTGAACGAACTGGAAAAAGCAGAAATTGAAGCAGAGAATTATAGAAAGCAGAGACAAGAATTAGAATATGAATGTGACTTGTATGAATGGTGATTTATCTTGATGGAAATTTCACCTTTTGTTATTTCCTATACAGTAGCAATTAACACATTTACTTTTTTGTTGTGTTTCAAGACTGATTTAGTTCTAGAAAAGGGTAGGAGATTATTAAAATGTCTATCATAGACTGTACAAGTATTAACCTGGAACATGAATGGGAAAATATAGGATATTCAGAACGTATTGATAACGAAACTGTAGCAGTAGAATATGAATGTCTTAATTGTGGTAAAACTGACTTTGAATATTATTATGACGAATTAATTGAAGATGTGGAGAATTATTAATTGAAATGTCTGAAATTGAGACAGTAAAGGTAACATTAACACTAACCAAACCAGTTTATGAAATTGCTAGACTGATATGCAAGTTTGAATACAATGATGACTTTGATCACTATGTAAGTGAACTTGTAGCACAGGACGCTTTAAACATTAGTAGGAGTGGGGATTGTGGAATATTCCAGGAGTATGCTAGGCGTATGCTGCAGGGTGAAGACGACAAAGGTAATAACGGACATGGGCCGACGTAGGATCCAGAAAGCACCCATAACCACAATAGCCATATCCATTAATACTGCAGACATTATATCCAGATTAAAGACCAGAAGTGAGACACAGGATGGCTTTATCATGCGAGTTCTCACAGAATGGCAAGACCTTAAAGACTACCGTCTGGATATGGATCAGGTTATCAGACTAAAAGATAGACAGATATCAACTCTAAGAAAAGAAGTAGAACTCAAAAACCTTTCTTTTTAATATTTAAATTTTACTTTATTTTTATATATATATAATTTTATTTTTTAACACTAGATTATTTTATTTTTACATTGATAATCTTTATTAATAAGTGTCTACTGTATAGGATTAGGTTCTAGTACTCTATGGGTACTGTGGAGTAAGAGTAAGAGTCTTGAGTTTCTATCTATATATAAAAAAATATTATAACTTCAAAATTATATTTTTATATATATATAAATCTATTACGCTAGTGATATAGACAGATAGGAATTGATATTCAATAATAATAAGAAGGGTTTTGAGATAACATAGGATAGAATTGACGTGGTGAATAAGGCAGTAGAGTACATGAAGGTTTATGCTGATTTCGGTTCATGGGCAGATACACACTTTTATGGTTCCAACCTAGAAGAAATATTTCATATTTATGAAGACTTTGTTAGGAGCAACTCACAATATCATATCGTAGTCCAGATAAGACAGCAAGACATTGATCAGTTAACAGTTCCCTGTACTGTATTATATATTATCTATAGATGTAAAATAGTAGAAAAATAAAAAATAAATGGTGAATTTGTTTTTTTAATCGATTTTAGTAGTTATTCGCTTTCTATTTTTTCATCCTTAATCAATTTCCGTCTCTTTAATTGCGAAACTAATGTAATTCTTGACTATACATGTTTTGTCTTCACCTGCTGCTATGGTATTTGTAGTACAATCGTTTCCTTGTTCATCTTCATATTCAAAGCATAGTGTTCGATAGATTACTTCTGAATTCGAAGTGCCTAATCGTCCACCTTCAGGAAAACCAAAAAAATTACAAGCATCTTGTACACTTGCCGATTCTATCAATTGGTCAAATCCAGATCCAGGTGGATGTTTTATCTCATTAACTGTGTATGTTCCAGGTTCTAGATTATCTACTGTAGTTCCTTGCTGTGATCCTTGAAATTCCTGTATCTGGTTATTCAGTTCATCTAATACTTCAATATCAAAGAAATTCTCTTGCAATGCCTGACAGAAAATTGTATTGCTTATAGTAGCATCATCGCATGAAAGCCAGTCTGTAGAATCAGGACCTAAACCTTGACAATCCATTCTAATTTCTTCAGGTTGGTCAACAATATTATCACATCCAAAAATCTCTTTCTTTACAGTTAGCGAACCTGTTGTTGGTTCTTGCTCTTCTCCAATCTGTTCATTTACATTGACATTAACACAAACATTTACCAGGTTCTTGTCAAAGTTTATTCCTTCACCACTTAATAGACCGTTACCATTTGGATCTGTAGGACCGTTTTCAAGCCCTTGTGCTTCTACTGCTCCTGGGCCATTAGGATCTGGGATTTGGTTTACATCCACACCGTTGACATTTGTATTCTCATTGATACATCTAATTTTCTGTATGTTAACATCTGCAGACTTTTTCCTATCCTCTTTAGCATATGGGTCTTCATACTCCTGTTGATGATAGTATGATTGCGCAAATGATGGTGGAATTCCCATAGAAATAGTAGTTCCTGCAACTAGTACTGCTGCTAATAAAAATATTGAACCTATTTTACTTTTATTATTTGTATTTTTATGGTTCACTATTATATCAGATCAAATATTATATATCTAAGGTGTGAATGATCGTTAGATACTGTTCAAATCTAATAATCTATTGTATAATGTTATTGGGAAATAACTACAATTTGATCTTTATGAAGGTTGTTTTATAAAATTGGTATATTAATGATATATGTACGTACCTTCTATTACTCTGCTAATAAAATAAATTAATATAATTATATTTTATTTTTATTATTTACTATATTTTACTTGTTAGATAGATACATAAAAAATAGAACTTATGGAGGTGCAGGTACTCTTATTTTTATAGGTATCTTTACAACAGGTCCTTGAACTGCACAGTCATTACCCTGCATATCTTGATATTTTATATTTATTGCAATCTCTATTTCTGCTACTGCTTTATTATTTTCATTCCAATTCTCACCCTTCCATTCTAAATATCCTTTTTTATCTCCTTTTTGTTTTTTACTAATTGATTTTTGTTGTTTACTTGCCAATTTTACTTTCTTTTTTTATAACATATAATATGATTTAGAGATTAAAAATTCTTATATCTTGCTATTTTGTTTCAAATACCTGTTTTATAATATTATACAATTTTGTATGATTATTGAATAGTAGATATTTCCTAATGACATTATACTATTTGATTATATTATAACAATATCTAAGGATCATTCGAATCTAAGATAAATTATAACAATAATTAAAAATATTATGAACAACAAAAGACCAGTCTTTGTTGCTACATTTGGAGTAATTCTAGCGGTTGGTATTTTGTATCTAATCCCTTCAATTGCTCCAACGGTATATGCACAAGAATATAGCAATAATTATGATTCAAACCAATACAATCAGGAACCTATCTATAACGACTACTATGATCCTAAGGATGAATATGTAGTTTTGGAACGTGCTCATCCAGCACAATATTATGATCAAAAGAATTATGATAATGGATATTTAGATAAAAATAACAAACCAAAAATATTCCCTGCTAACAAAGTATCACAACTAGGAGACAGATGGTGGCAATGGGGTTTTGGATTAGATGCTTCTATTGTTGATCCATTTACCAATATAGGTCAAGCGGGTTGTGATGTTGGTTTACAGGATAACGGAAAATTACTTTTCTTAGTAGGTACTGCTAAGGATCCAGATACTGGATTTCCAGTACATGAATGTGATATTAAAAAAGGTACATCAATTCTGTTTCCTATAGTCAACGTTGCGTGTAATGATCTTGATGCTCCTCCTTTCTTCGGTGCTAATGAGCAAGAACAGAGACAATGTTCAAACTCTTTTATTGATACAGCACTATTAGAAGACTTTGTAGTAAAGATAGATGGTTATAGTGTCAAAAATCTAGAACAATATCGAATTGATTCCCCTGCTGGTGGATTTGAATTTACTGCAGTTGAGAACAATCCATTTGCTACACCTGTAGGTGATGGAACAGGAGTCTCTGATGGTTACTGGATTTTACTAGCACCTTTAAAACCCGGTAAACATACTATAGAATTCATGGGAGTATTAGATCTTACAGAAATATTCCAGACTCCAGAGCCGTTTATATTTGAAGTAGGTGCAACCTATAATCTAAATGTAAAATCTGGTTATTATTAACCAGATCACAAAATTCTTTTTTTTATTATTGTAATAGCACAATAGGAATGAAAATCTAAACCGTTTTTCTTTTAAGATTATCCACATTTCAATTTATCCAAAATCTATAACAAAAAGGATTAATGAAATTATACTACTAGATTATATTCAAACATTCTCTAATGTTTGTTCGTACCGTAGATATATTATGTATCTTCTAATAGAACAATGAACAGTAAAATCAAAACCAGTTCAATGCTCCTTTTAGCGGCAGTCTTAGTTGCCGGAACTATTTCTATGACTATTCCATCTTCATTCGCTGAACCAGGAGTGAACATTCAAAAGATCAAATGTCACAACAGTAATACCAATATCAATGGTGTAGACGTTAACCAATTCCCAGATACAAATGGAGATGCAGCAAATGTACAACTTACACGAGATAGTCCAGAAAATGGTAACGGTAACGGGTTACTTGAAGGCGGTATTAACATAGACAGAAACCTAGTAAACTTCTGTATAAATGTAAACGGTAACTTACAAACAGACGGATTATTTAATCGTGGTCCAGGTAGATAATTCTATCTCTTTTTTTTAGTTCATTTTAATTATTATATAATAGACAATAATGGTTATAAGTGTCCATATCTATATTATAAGTTCTAGTATTATCCTCAATTAGCAGTATAAGTCTTGGACTTCTATCTATCTAGTAAAATAATATAATTCTATTAAAAATAAAATTATAATTATATTTTTATTACGCTAGCGATATTTCTTATCTTAGAAACTATCAGATTGATATTCAATAATAGTAGGAAAGGCTTTGAGATAACACAGGATAGAATTGACGTGGTGAATAAGGCAGTAGAGTACATGAAGGTTTATGCTGACTTCGATACCTGGGCTGATAAGAACTTTTACGGTTCCAACATAGAAGAAATATTTCATATCTATGAGGACTTTGTTAAGAGCAACTCACAATATCATATCGTAGTCCAGATAAGACAGCAAGACATTGATCAGTTAACAGTTCCCTGTACTATATTATATCTTATCTATAGTAGTAA
>JBHIVA010000095.1:0-6738 GCA_042138015.1 Nitrososphaeraceae archaeon
CAACAACACGAATAAAAATAATTGTGATCTACAACATGTATACAATTGGATTAACCTATTCATTTATCTATACAATACAACAATCAGAAACACAATCCTATTCAGAATTGGAGGTGAATCAGTCCTAAGTTAACACAGCCTATAAAAATCTCTACCAATATTTTTATAACGGTACAATATCAATTTCCTTCCTAAAGTTATCTGCTATTAACCTTTCCCATTGCTTTCGATCACTGCTTTTATTTACCTAGTTCCACGAATTTAACATGTTTTTTATGACCAATTAAATATATACCAATTCATTTATTATTACCTGTCAGAGAACCAAAGAGTTAAAATCTAATTTTGTCTTAAATTAAATCACCAAAGAAAATTTTGCAATCTTATCTTTTACCTTAATATCTTTATAGGTTCAATTTAATATTATGTAGTATGGTTTAATAATTCGAAAGCAATAGTAAATAGTTGAATGATCTTTCATCTATAGATGATCGAGTTATTTTCTGTAGATAATTTTTCTGAATACTTTTGCAATTCATTAATACATGTTACTTTTTTCTGTTTACTAAATGTCTCTAGTGATAGTTTATTAGAAATGCTACTACTATAATAAAACAATGCAATAACTATGAGAGGCCATATTAAAAAAAAATTTTCTTGTTATTAATAAAAATGAGATAAGTTTTATACGAAACAACAAATCCTGTTTTTTTCTTTTGATATTATATTTTATATAAAATGTCAGAGATCCTCCCGTCTAGTTTAGTGTAATGTGTAATAAATGATTTAATTTATGATCGTGCAAATATGTATGTTATAAAATTTGAATCAATTTTTTTAAAGATTCATTAATTAGCACTAAAATCTATCGAACTAAATGATTTTACTGTTCAGGGATAACTTTGAATATATATTATATATGAATAGAATATATATTACAAAAAATTAAAATTTCTAGGACGCTGCTGAGCTTGCCGGAGTGGCTCAGCTTGGTTAGAGCGTTCGACTCATAATCGAAAGGTCGCGGGCTCGAATCCCGCCTCCGGCATTTTTATGCTCCAATTCATAATATTTTTATTTCTATTAAATCAGATAGAAGATCTTTTTAAATCAGTGAAAATTAAAAACGATGATATAATGCATAATAAAGATATAATTCAAATTGTTTTATAATATTTTTAAAATTTTATTAAACTTAGAGTATTATTATTCCTGCATGAAAATATTTCGCTGAGGGGTAGACATGAGTACTGAAGTAAGTCTTAGAAACAATAAATTCATTGCTGTCATTCTTACATTTTTAACCTTGATTGTTTTTGTACACTATGATATAACTAATAATTTTGATAAGTTAATCTCCCAGGCTATTTATGATATTGGGGGGACATACAGCATTGATATTATAATAATTATAATATCTTCCTTAGGAGATCTGTTTGTAATGGTTATATTGGCAGCAATTCTAACGATAATTAGACGAACTCGAAAGATGGGTTTGTTACTACTAATATCCATAATTATTCTTTCGGTTACTACCATGTATATCAAACCATTAGTGGGACGAATATCTCCGATAGAACAATATATACCTAAATTTCATATTCCTGATAAATATACTATTGAAAAAGATAGCATGATGCCTATTTCACGAGATTTTTCTTTTCCCTCCAATCATACTGCTCGTGCTACTGCATTTATAGTTATAATCGGAATTTGGTACACTCTTAGGGGAAATAATAATAATGTATTTGGAAAACTACTATGGATTTATCCATTATCTATAGGATTTTCTAGATTATATTTACTTCAAAATTATTTCTTTGATATAGTAGGAGGTATGTTATATGGAATGATAATTGGAATAATATTATGTAGATTGTTGAAGCTAAATGGAGTGTCAGGATTAAATAGATTTAATTGAAATGATTTATATTTTTTAATTAAAAAAGTTTTATTACCTTATTTTTGTCCGAAATATGTTTTTAGCAAATCAGAACTTAATAAAAGCCAGCCATAATGATTAGAATCATGAATATATTTAATTTCTCTTAACTTTACATTAATTTTTTTTTTTTTAAGTTGAGATAAAAACTCTAATTGAATATTGAGCCCGATATTTTTTGCCGAATTTCTCTCTTTTTCATTTCGGGGAAGTAAAATTCGATAACTAAATTCATTAGATTCTCTAAGGGTAATATAATCTTCAACCATATCATTTGCTATTTTGTCTATTCTCTGTGTGTTGGAGACTTCAATCGTTTTATGGACTACTAAATTTTTATAGAATTCTAAATTATCCACGATGACGACTATTTCTAGTTTATAGTAAAAATCAAAATAAATTAGAATCTGCTTCTAACTTTTCTGCTGTAACTGGCTCCTTATCCGCATAATATTTAATCATCCCCATTTTAAGTACTTTTAAAGATAAAAGTGCACACTTTATCCTTGCAGGACCTAAATTTGTTAAACCTATGTTTTCTAAAATCTCTTCTTTGGATATGTCCTTTGCTAAAGTCAAAGGTTTATTAAGTATCATTTCTGTTAACATCGAAGCACTGGCTTGACTTATTGCACAACCTCTGCCATCAAATTTGATATCTTCGATATTTCCCTCCTTAACTTTCAGATAAATATCGATTTGATCTCCACATAATGGATTACTGTCATGAATTACAACATCGGCATCGTCTATCTTTCCTTTATTTCTAGGATTTCTGTAATGATCTAATATAATTTCACGATAGATATCATCACTCAAAGTCGAAACAACTTTATAGCTTTGAGCAACGCATTAATAAATATATTGATTTCGTCTTTTGTATTATAAATATAAAAACTTGCTCTAGAGGTAGCGGCCACATTTAATTTTTCCATTAACACCTGTGCACAGTGATGTCCAGATCGAATTGCAATGGCTTCTCCATTTAAAATCGTTGCCAAGTCATGCGGATGAATATCTCCTAGATTAAAAGATATTATTCCTCCTCTTTGAGAAGGTTCCAGATTACCATACAATTTTATGTCTTTTAAACTAGACATTTTATCTAATGCATATTTTGTTAATTCAAATTCATGTCTTCGAATATTTTCTATCCCTATCTTATTTAAGTAATCTAATGCATGACTGAATCCGATAACATCTGCGATGTTAGGTGTACCACCTTCAAATTTATGTGGTAGATCATTATAGATTGTTTCATATTTATGAACTTCCTTGATCATATCTCCACCACCTATAAAGGGATCCATTTCCTCAAGAATCTTTTTTTTGGCGTAAAGAATTCCTACCCCAGTAGGTCCAAGCATTTTATGTGCAGAGAATGCTAAGAATTCACAATTAATATCAGTTACATCTGTTTTTATGTGTGGAACAGATTGTGCCCCATCTACACAAATTGGGATTCCAAATGAGTGAGCAATTTTCACTATTGATTTCAATGGAATAATATTTCCTAAAGCGTTAGACATGTGACTTAAAGAAATTAATTTTACGTTATTTTTAATAATATAGGATTCTAGTTCGGATAAGTCTAAATTTCCTTCATCATCTATCGTTAAATATTTTATTTTTGCTCTTTTTTCTGAACACAATCTCTGCCAAGGTACTATGTTGCTATGATGTTCTAGTTCAGATAAAATAATGGTATCTCCTTTTCCAATATTTTTTCTGCCCCACGTATATGCAACTAAATTTATTGCTTCAGTAGTATTTCTTGTGAAGATAATTTCTTCTCTAGAATGTGCGTTAATAAATGAAACAACTTTATCTCTTGTCGTTTCAAAGGAATTAGTAGCTTCTTCGGCAATTTGATACACTGCTCTATGAATATTGGCATTGTAATTAGTGTAATATTCAGAAATCGAGTTAATTACCGAAGAAGGTTTCTGGGTGGTAGAAGCATTATCAAAATAGACTAAAGGTTTGCCATTGAATTTACGAAGTAATATAGGGAAATCTTTTCTTATTTGATTTACTCCTATTTGAGTAGCTTGCATAGTATGATAGAATATAACAGTTATGAAATATAAATTGATTGAAGGAAATAATTATCAATAATTTCGATCAAAAAATAATTACGATATAATGATTTAGTAATTTATACAAATATGTTAGAGGTCTTAATAGAAGTGTCTAGGTCCCATTGTCAAAAACTTTCCACCTCTTTTTCTCTAAATATTGTAATTTTTTATAATTAAACTATGGTCAAAACCAGGTTTTATTTTATGAATAGATGTCAAATCTACCAAACGAATCTCTTTTGACTTGTCACCATGTCTCTCATTACCTTTGTGAATCTTTAAAATAAATACCACTGGAATTACATGTTCTAGGATCTCTTCGGTTTTGATTAAATAGCAAGAAGAGTATATTCCTAAATTTTGAGTGTTATTTCTTCAAATAGTTTTCTTACTATCACCTCTTAAGGAGTTTCATTACATTCAACAAAACCTGAAGTCAGAGCAAATATATCCTTATGAGTCTTCTTTAACCAAACCCCAAAATCAAAGATTATTCCGGGTTAATGCCATCAACATTAGGAACAGGATATTTAGAGTTATATAAGTCAATAATTATATTAATTTAGAAATAATATATAACTGAATCCTGATAATAAATTTATGCAACTTTTATGGAGAGAAGCATGGATCAAACCTCTTATAGATTATGAAATAAATTCTGAAAATTGCAGCCATTGTAAAGGAAAATTTACAGATTTCTCTTTCGTAACATCTTGTGAATTTTGTGACATAGGGCTAATGCATGATGAATGCGCAAATTTCCACATACTCCATCAACATCACAATGAAGTCGTAAAAAAAATATCTAGATCAAAGGAGAAACAATTACACGATTTTCAATAAATGAGTGAATTATAATTAGTTTTTATAATTTGTCTTTAAAAAGCCAGCATTTAACGTAACTATCCATTCCAGTTTTGAAATCTTGAGGTTTGTTTTTACATATATCCATAGCATGATCACATTTTAAAAAATACTTACACCAATTGCTATCTGACGTATTACTATATTTATCTAATTCATATCCAACAGGATTTATCTTAGTTATAATACCCGTTTCGATGTCTGGAAGTGACGCTATTAATGATCTAGTATAAGGATGTTTTGGATTCGATATTATTTCTTGTGTTGAATTTATTTCAACAATTTCTCCTGCATACATAATTCCTATTTTGTCTACTAATTCAGCAATTAAAGCTATATCATGTGAAATGAGTATAATACTTATCTGTTTTTCAGTTTTTAATTTCTTTAATAAATTGAGGATCTGAGCCTGAACGAGTACATCTAACGCAGTAGTGGGTTCATCAGCAATAATTATATCAGGCTCTAGCAACAACGCCATTGCAATAACCACTCTTTGTTTCATCCCACCACTCAACTCATGAGGATATTTGTCTAAAACCGACCTGTCTAATCCAAAACCGCTGAAAATTTTAAGCACCTTATCGAAATCTTCATTAATTTTATGTGTAAGAAATATATCTCTTATTTGAGACCTTATTTTATATACAGGATCCAAGGCATTCATCGCACCCTGAAATATCATAGAAATTTTTTTCCATCTGATCTTGGAATTAAATTCTACATCAGTTAACTTTGTTAAATCCTGATCATCTAACACTATTGTACCTGATTCTATTTTTCCAGGGTACGTTAAGTTTCTCATGAGTGCAGATGTTAGAGTGCTTTTTCCAGAACCTGATTCCCCGGCAATTCCAAACGATTCGCCAAATCCTAGGCTGAAAGATACGTTATCTACGGCTCTAAGAATCTTATTTCGTAGGTAATAAGAAATACTTAAATCATTTACTATTAGACGTTTTTTGGAAGACAGTTATATTTTTCCGTAGTCCAAGGTATTTAAATTTTTTAAGATTATTCTAAATATATATTAGAGATACTCAAAAACTATCATGTTAATTGAAAACACCTATTTGTTCTTTTGATGCTAAAACTGGAATATTATGTACTAAATGTGAATCCAAATTAAAATCTGGGCACTTATCCAATGGGGACATTGAAGCATCTGTGAAATTAACAAAGTTAGCTGAGGAAAATACTACAATAGATAAATTTACATTGAATGGTGCATATAAAATCGATCAGGACTTGGTAATTGTTCTTCCAAGTTCAGATATTAGTATTATTAGATCAGACGATAATTTGTTGAAAAAAATTCAAAAGGAATTTAACGATAATATTTGGTTTATTGAGAATGGTGCAACAGAAAAAAGATTCATAGAAAATTTGTTATACCCTACAAAAATATATTCTTTGAATCTGGTCTGGTTACCGGATGGTAATAAACTTACAAAAATTGTAATAGTTGAAAAAAAGAATAACCATAAACCACTAGAGGACCATAAGATAAAAAAAATTGCGAACAGAGTAAAAAACATTGAATTATTAATTGAGTATATTAAAAAATAAATGATAAAATAAATTGTTTATGTAAAAACTAAGAATCTAAAAACATCCATTATGAAGTTGAAATTGGATTTGAAAAATAAAAAATAAAATTTTTATCATACAAATTTTTATCTATGTTGTATAAATTTAAGATATACTTTCGGGCTCTGTTCAGATAAGCAGTAAGAGCTATAGCTAAGAATGTTACAAATACTAGTAGTATGAACAAAATTAAATTTGAAAGAAATAAAACATCAAATTATATTGTAATGTATTCACTTTATCTGTACTTTCTTGGTTTGA
>JBHIVA010000096.1:0-6645 GCA_042138015.1 Nitrososphaeraceae archaeon
AGATGCAGGTATAATACCAGATAAAGCATTTTTGGAAGAGAACTTATCAAAGAATATTATAAAGCATTGGGACTTTTCTGAACTAAAAGAAAAAGGATACTGGTATAAACCAACTGATTGGAAGAATATAGAAGTAACTCTGATTTTTAAATTACTTGATTCATCACGCTCAAAAAATGACCAACATTCTATTTCAATAGTAACAAGATCCATAACACATGCACAACTTGACAATGAATATAAAAAGTCTAGCGACAAAGCCAAATTCTTTTGTGGAGGTTCAAGTTATCACAACAATCTATCCAATGAAGGACATGTAAGAATGAAAAAAGAACAATTTCATATTGATTATGAATGGGAACGCTATAATGAAAGTCTAACAGTGGGAAATATATACGAGAAAACAATTGGATTTAAAGGAATAGTTTACAATATTAATGATACAGCAGTAAAACTTGAAACATGGATAGATACAGAAAATGATGGAAAAGGACCGTATAAAAAAATACATGAATTTATAGATAATGGTGAGTGGGGTGACAATATGAAAAAATGTGGTGCTGAAACGGATGGTCAAGCAATTACATGGGGTTCTCCAACAGTTATAATCAAAGCGAATGATTTTAAATTTGATATCTACGATATAGAAATAAGAGAAATAGTCCCTCCCAATAATAATTATTAATATCTCAAAAATCTAATTTTTATGATATACTACAATTATTAATTTATTTTCTTTGTTTACCTCTTATTTTTCTTTTAATCTATATTCTGTATGTAGTTTAAATACATCTATCCCTTTTCTATTTTTTGACTAGTTTTTAGTATTCTTTCCACATAATACATATTTGAATTCTTTTATTTACATTCTCTTATCTACACACAATTTTCTATTTACATCATTAGATGAATGTATAGATTTATATAACTTAGCAGCCATTTTTGTCATCATAAAATTTCCTTATTTTAATGCTTCTTTTTTCTAATCTTCATGTGTTAGATAAAAAATTTCATGAAACATAATTGAACGTATCATATTATCTTATAATATAGAAATAACTGGATAAAATTATCACGCGCCATTTATATTTACATAGGTAACAGAAAAAGTAGGATAATTGAATACTAACTGAAGCAAAGTATCATAAAACTTTCGGCAAAAATTAACTTTGTATAAAAACTCAAATATGGAAATTAAAAAATTAATAAATTAATATTATCACCATATTTTGAAAGTATATCAACATTTTTAGACAATAAGTCAACTTTTTTACTTTTAATTATTTTATTTTGGTATATTATACCCTTCTATTTCTACTGGAAATTTAATACTATAAATAATGATATTAATAGTTATGTACAATTACCTTGATCAATTATAACTCATTGGGAACAAAGGCTAGAAAATTTGAGATAAAACCAAATATCCAGTAGTTCAATAATTTAATCAGGAAGCTTTTATAATAACAAAATTTTCATCCATTCCTCCAACATATAAATATTAGACAATAAAACTTCACATACAAAATAATAAATTTAGACAAAATTGATAGTAAAACTAGTACTAATAGCAATTCTATGTTGCCGATTTATTGATTATAATAGCCAAACTAATAGTATAAATATTTAACCGATTATTTCATCACAATTCTATGATATTTCATCACAATTCTCATTTACCTTTATCTATAATTCTATTTTTTCTGGCAGGTCTTTGTGAAATAGGAGGAGGCTATCTTGTTTGGTTATGGTTAAGAGATAATATTGGATGGATATATGGAATTTTAGGGGGTTTCATTTTATTTGTATATGGTGTAATTCCAACATTTCAATCCTCTCCTGATTTTCATAGGATTTATGCTGCATATGGTGGAATTTTTATTGTAATGTCTTTACTATGGGGATGGTTTTTTGAAGGAATACAACCTGATGCTTATGATATCATTGGAGGATCTGTTGCATTGATAGGAGTTGGAATAATTTATTATGTACCTCGAGGGGGTAAATCAATTCGACAGAGTTAGGATTTAACGTATTGATAACTTTAACCATATTTGGGTTGGCCGCTCTTTTTGAAATTGGAGGTGGATATTTAATATGGTTATGGCTAAGGGAAAAAAAATCTCGTATACTAGGTGTATTAGGAGGTATTATTCTATTCATTTATGGAATTATTCTAACATTTCAGCCTGAAACATTTGGAAGAGTATATGCTACCTATGGAGGAATATTCATTATATCCTCTTTATTATGGGGACTGGTAATAGATAAAAAAAAGCCAGATAAATATGAAATCATAGGTTCAGTAATTACAATCATTGGAGTAAGTATAATTTTTTATGCTCCTAGATAATAATATCTTAATATTTACATTAAACTTTATTAATAAATATCTAACAATTATTATATTTCTAAATTGGTAAATAGTTTATTATATTAAACTTTATGTTTAAATCAAAATACTCAATTTTTATGAGACAAAGATGACATATTGGAAATACCTAAATTATATCTTTGATTCCTACCAATAACATTAAATTTGTATTGCGAGCTATATAGATTTTCGTAAAATTCCGAATAATGTTTGGCAGCGTCGTAAGTTGAAAATTTAGTTCTTACATCATCTAGAATTATCTTATTTCCAAAAAGATCCGTGATTTCAATTTCATAAAATTTGGGTAATTTTCTTAGATTTTTTATTGTAATATATATAATTAAAAGAAAAAATATAACTGCGCCAATTAAAATCATCATATTCCCAAAAGCCCTGCTAAAGCTCAAAATACTATCAATTATATTGTTGTCGAACCAAGAATACATTAAATTAAAAATCCTTCCAAATACAAGTATGTCTATTATCATATCTTTATTCCCCTGATTGTATTAATATTATTCATATATAGTGATATAACAAACATACATAAAAGTTCTATGTATAATTATCATTTATAATATCAAGAAAAGAAAAGAATGTATCGATAAAATCGAAATTGTAGTTATTTATCCTCTCATTAAAACAATAGAATAATTATCATAGTAATTATTATTACATAATTCCAAGTCTAAACAATACTAAAATCCAATTAAATAACTATATATATACATATCATTGAACACGAAGATTTTCATATATTAATTTTATATTATGATTATAAACAATATAAAAGGAACTAGCATACATCTAAAGTACTTATACTATTATTTTATATTTTTTAAATATAAACACATAAATTAATTTTGATCAATCCCAAAATTAATCCTTATATTGAACTTTGCATTGGAATCGTCTTGATCACTCTTCTCTAATATTATAAAATATATTAAGACAAAAAATTGAAAGAATAATTTCAATTTGCTTTCAATAAGAATGATGAACAAAATACTACATCTAATTTTATTTATTTTTTACTAAATTAAGTAATAGAATTATGCATTTATTTTTAAAACGATAACTATATCTTGATCTGATGATATTTTCTACTTCATTTTTATATTTAACTAAAAAGTTATTTTCCTAATAATCTAATTTTATGGAACAAATTATGTGAAGAAGCTATAACTAATCCAGCTATTATAGCTCCTATGAAATTTCTTATAGTCATATACATATTGGGAGATGATGTTATTATAGAATCATTGTAAACAATATAAATATTATCTATTAGCCAAAAAGTTAATGTTATCCATCCAACAATACCTGCCAACAAATAACCAAGCCTTGCTTCACACTTGACAAAATATAACGTAAAGAAAATTATTACATACCAGAGAATAGATAAAAATAACCATCCCGGCTCATAAATATCCTTTCTAGTATCTAAAATATAATATGTTGAGCCTATTATTGCTAACGAAATCAATGAAAAAATCAATAATTTCTTATTCAGAGCTTCTGAAGTTTTTTGTTTCTTTATTACTTTAGTTTTTTTAGCTTCTTCATTCATAGCAGTTTTAATAGATTCATCAAAAGTTTTTAGCTTAATGGGTATCAATTTTTCTATTTCATTTTCACGAACTATAGCTTCATGTTTTAGACTATCAATTAAGGGTCTTGCAAGTGATGCTTTCACAGGAGTAATAAGATCAATCCAATAAGAGGAAAGTCTAGGGGTTAAAAATGGAATAATAATAACATTTAACGATTTATTTAAAATCTTTGAATATCTTTTCATCATATCTAAATAACTAAGAATTTCAGGACCTCCTATATCAAAATCTCTGTTAGATGTTTCCTCTATTTTTATTGATTCTATCAAATATGTAACAACATCATCAACAGATATAGGTTGTGATTTTGTTAAGACCCATTTTGGACATACCATGATAGGCAATCGTTCAACTAAATATTGTAGCATTTGGAATGATCCTCCACCTTGACCTAGAATAACTGCAGCATGAAAAATTGTAACATCAGCAACTGAAGTTCTTAAAATCTCACCTACTTCATTTCTACTTCTCATGTGTGCAGACAAATCCTTCTGATCTGGGTCAATTAGACCACTAACATAGATTATCTTTTTTGTTCCTGTAAATGTTGAAGCTTTCGCAAAATTTTCTGCTGCAATCTTATCTCTTTTTGCAAACTCTTGCCATTGTTTTGATGAACCTTCCATAGAATGTATAAGATAAAAAGCAACATCTACTTCCGTCAAAGCTTTAACTAACTCTGAATAGTTTGATGCGTCAGCTTTTACAACTTCAACAATATTGCCAGTAATACCAAAAAGATCATAAATATGGGCTGGATCTCTTGTCATGCACCTGACAGTATATTTTCTATCTGCTAAAAGTCTTTTAACAATTCTGCTACCTATAAAACCAGTTGAGCCAGTTACTAATATCCTCAAATTTTGTTGTTTATTTTTATTGTCTGACATTTACATACATGAAACTTTTTGAAAATATTATATATCTTGTTATTACTTTTTTCAATAGCTTGGATGATATAATTATTACCAAAGTATTAATGTTGTTATAATTAATTGATTGATACTTTACCATTTTCATCAACTATATCAAAATTATTTTAGTTTATTTAACCGTAAGGACTTTAATATCTAGTATTCTCCATGCTATAAATCCCATTAAAATTCCATAAACAACATGGAATCCTAGTGAACCTATTACTATAAGTGGATATAACCCCTCAAAGTTATTTGCAATTGCAAAGACATATTGATTGGGTGCGGATAGAATGAATGCATCCAATTTAGGTTGAATTATAAAAGTTGCTAATGGTAAAAATAACACAAACCATAGTGAAACACCAACTATTATTCCACTGATAAATCCTTTTTTTAATTTATTAGGATATAATTTACTCCAAAATAGAGCTGCTTGTCCAAATATGTTTCCAGCTACTGTTCCTGTCGCTATATGTAGAATAAAGCCAATATATTGTGAGTTAGCGGAGTCGTAAAAACCTAAGGAAATTCCTATTACACCAAAGAAAGATCCAATAGGAGATTGTGATGCAATATCAACAATAACTAATAATCCTGATATAGCCCATGCAGAAATAAATCCTGCAAATGTACAATATAAAATCAAAAACTTCGATTTTGAATCAATATTCATCATTATATTCAATTTAAACTTTTAATATATAAAAGATAAGTCCAAAAAAACATAGTGCTAACTAAATTAACATACTGCCTAACATAAAAATTCTTAATCTTTAATAAAAATATTTTTATTTTTTCTAATTACTATGACTTTAAAATAATTTTCTCTATTGATAGACTTATATTGAAAATTATCATGAATTGTATAATAAACAAATCATATTGACAAATACCAATTGGTATTGAGTTAGTTCTATATTGATAATACGTATTTGAAATTTCCTGTTTGGTATAAAATTTTGGAATAATTAATTTCCATACTATTTTTTATTTTAGAGTATACTCAATAAATATATTAATATTTAAATCAATCGTAATATTATGTAGAATAAATTTTATGTTTAGATATATAAACTAAATTTTAAAATATTTTGTAATAGAAAATTTTTGATTAGATTATTTTTATCTTTATCTATAGTACTCAAAAAAAACCCAATTTATTAATATTATCATTTTTACAATCTTATTTAAATGTAAAGTTAAAAAAGAATTAATAAATAATGTATTATACTGAATAACATTAATCCGTAGACCTTGTGAGATACTTTATAGCATCTAGATTAAATCTTCTTGTTCTATAGTAACTAGAAATTGCATCTTTTAAAGAATCAAATGTAGGATAATAACAAGAAAGTATGTTGTACTTTCCCTGTCTCCAACATTCTTCAACTGCATTAAACTCGGGACAACCAACGGGAAGATATTTTAATCTGATAGAATACTTGTGCTGTGCAAGATATTGTTTTGTTATCTTAGAACAATGCGGTGTTGCTCTATCAACAAATATGATGCATTTACCAAATTTATTCTGTACATGTTTCAGATAATCAACAGATGTACTACTGTTAAATTTATCATATTGTAAAAATAGTTGCTTACCATCTATTGATAAACAACCAAATACAATAGTCTTTTTACTACAGCCATTAACTGTGACTACTGGTCTTTTTTCTGCAGAAATCCATTTCTTTCTTTTCACCACATAATCATAAACAAATATAGATTCATCCTGTACAAGTAC
>JBHIVA010000097.1:0-6616 GCA_042138015.1 Nitrososphaeraceae archaeon
AAAATTAAAAATATTATTAGATCTAATTTTTATTCTTTAATTTTTACTTATTTACTCTTTAAATCGTTTAATCAGTCATAAAAGAGGATACATATAGATAATTCTTCTAATTAAGCTTTTAGTTAAGAAAAAATCATACAATTGAAGATTTTATGCAACCTTTTTCTAATATCTTAAAAATACCATTCTTTTAAAATCCTATTAGAAAAATGCTTAGGTATTTATTAATAAATTCAGTTCAAAAGTAGAATGTTATTTTGTATTATTTAACTTTACTCTAGATTTCTTAATTATTTGTCGAATATCGATTTAGATTGGTTAATTCTCCATTCGAAATTAATTATAAAAATATTTTATGAAGGTTGTAAGTTTTAAAATTTTAGATAATTCAAATTTTCCTATTACCTATTTCATAAGAAAAGAAAAATACTTAATAATTATATAATATCAAGTGCGTTAATAATTGATGGTAAACAATTTCTCTTATAAATTATATCAGAGCTTACAATCCCTGAGGAAACAAAATGTAAATACTTTTCTAGAATCTCCTATAATTGTTGAAAATGATCTTTCAATTTCAAAATTAATAGGTATATTACTTGAAAAGAACTGCTATGAATGTTTTTTACATTATGATAAAAAAATATATGTTATTAATATAAGAGATTTATTAAATGTAAAAAATATAACTTCTAGGAAAGCTTCTACTGTAGGAAAAATTATTCCTTCTCTTAATAAAAGAGATAATATAGGCAAAGCTATTCAAATTTTTAAATATTACAGATTAAGATCTCTTCCAATCACTGAAAATAACAATATAATTGGTCAGTTAAATTGTAAAGCTATTATTAAACAATTATCTGATTTAGGTTCAAAATCTTCACAGCATATGAGTGAGTCATTTTTTAATCTCAGTAATGAAATATTAGGAAAAGACATAATGACTCCAAAGCCTATTGTATTGGATCAAAATGAGACCGTTGCTTCAGCTAGAAATATTATGATAAAACATAGAATCGATCATATTCCGATTATAGATAAAAACAGAAAATCCCTTGTTGGAATAGTGACTTCAACTCATATTATCAAATCTTTATTACCTTCTGAAAAAATCGGACGAGATTCAATAGGTATAAACGAAAAAATTACTAGACTTAATTTTCCTGTAAAAAGTATTATGGATAAGAATGTTGTAATTTCTAAGATAGATGATAATCTAAAAAAAATTTTAAATTCAATGTTAATTACTGGTTCAACTTACGTAATTTTACAAAGTGTAGGAGAAACACAAGGTATAGTTACATTTACCGATATTCTTAGTCTGCTTAAGGAAAGAGTAGAATATGATCTACCTTGTTATATCATTGGTTTACCTGAAGATTCTGTTCAATCAGAAATGGCAAAATCAAAATTTATTAACTTAGTAAAGACATTAAGAAAAATTTTTCCTGAAATTGAAGAAACGAGATGTATAATTAAAATAAAGAATACTACAGGAAACAGACAACGATATGAAATAAATGTGAATATAATTTCTACCGCAAAAGTTTATAGTTATACTAAAACAGGTTGGGAATTGGCACAAATTATGGATGAAATTGCCAATAATTTAAAACGTAAGGTAATAAAATCCCAAAGAAAAATGGGATGAAAGTTGGTCTCCAATTATTCTAGTCTTTAGTTTATGATAGCGGTTAATCCAAAATAATTAATAACATTCTGTTTAAGGTAAGTATTAAGACAGAATGTCGGGCTACCACTTTATTTAAAGTTATAATTCTTATCCTATCTATAATGGATTTTACTAATTGAAAAAACTTTAATCTTTATCAACTTTGTTGAGGTATAGGTTTATGTGAAAACGAAGAAAGTCAGGTACTATCAATTTATTTTCTTAGTATAGTGATTAGATGTAATATGGATAACCAGGAATTTGCTTACAAATCTGATATCAATAAATTATATGATATTGTAGGTAGAACAATTCAAAGTGATAATTATCAAATAACTATGGATGAATTTTGGTTTTCAATCTCTTGTGATAAAATAGTTCAGCCTTTTGATTTTATTTCTGTTGAAAATATTCATAATACTATCACGATTGGAATAGTTAAGGAGTTAAGAACAATACGAAATACTGATGATTTTAAAGTATCAACAGAATTAAAGGAGAGTAAATATAAAAATTTAGGAAATTCAAAAACTAAAGCTGACAAAAATGTCGATCAAGGGATAAGAGTTGCAAGAGTAGCAGTGATGGCAAATGTACAGCTCGATGATGATACACAATCTAATTTTAAAATTAAATATAATGGTGAGATTAGGATGCCTGTTAACATAAATAAGACGGTAAGATTTGCTACAGAAAAGGAAATTTTTGTAGGTTTAGGAATTCCAAAAATGGAAGAACCGATAATGGTTGGATTAATAAAAATGTCTAACGGGATGAATATTCCAATTCCAATCGGTCTATCGTATTTAGCCGGACCTGATACTGCTCATGTAAATATAACAGGTATTTCTGGCAATATGAAAACCTCTTATGTTATTTTCTTGCTATATTCGATCTATCAAAAACTAATTGAAAACAAAGATGTAGCAATTATACTTTTTAACACTAGGGATGATGATTTAATGCATATTCATGAAAAAGTTGATAGGGTTCCAGACGATGATCTTAAGTTATACTCTCTCATGAAATTGTCAATCAAATCCTTTGAGAACGTTACATATTTTCTACCGAGAGGCAAAGATGGACATCCTATGTCCGAACACATTCCACCTAATTTCCAAACATACTCTTATGAATTAAGAGATATATATGATCGACTCGATCTTTTACTTTCATCGGAAATTTATGACCCTAGGTATAATCTTTATTCAATTATTAACTATATTTATGAATCATGGCCTCTTAAAGACAGTTCTAACAAAATTGTGACTAATTGGTCCGATTTAGTCAAGTTCATAAACTATCCTAATGAAATAATAGGTTACAAATCAATGTATTTGCATTTTCTAGGATACATTCAAAAGTTTAAACGATCACCTTTATTTACTGACAAAAGGAAGACGAGTATATACATTGGAAACAAAATAAAAAATATTAAAGGAGGAGATATCTTTGTTATAGACATCGCGATGATTCCTACTTTTGAAGAGCAGTCTCTAGTAGTAGGAGATGTTATGAAGAATATAGATGAAATGAATGCTTCTTACTATAGCGCTAAAGAAAACCAAATTAAGAATAATAAGAAAGTAGGCGAAAAGGTAACAAATTCAATCTCAAATACTAAAAAACCCAAATATACTTTAATATTTATCGACGAAATAAATCGTTTTTTACCAAATGTCTATTCCTTAGAACATCACTCACCAGTAGCTGATGAGATTTTGAAAACTATCATAGCAGGAAAATCAAGAAATACTATACTTCTTTCAGCTCAGCAATTTAAAAGTACTGTGGATCCAATTTTACACGAAAATACAGGGATACATATGATAGCAAAACTGGGACTATCTGAATTGGCTAAAAGTCCCTATTCTATGTTGGATGAAATCACCAAAGCAAATATCTCACGAATGAATAAAGGAGAGATCGTTATGATACAACCTTCTTTTCAACATCCTGTGAAGATCGTATTTCCACGAGCTCCTTTTAAGAGACCTAGTAGGAAGACTTAATTATCTATTAAATTGTGCTTTAGGTTAAGTTTTCAATATAATCATAGGGGACCAATTGAGATATAATATTGTATTATAAATAGTAGAAAATCAATGATACTATGATGAAATTCGTACAGATATCTGATCTACATATCGGCAGTTTATTCAAACAAGATTCCTTCAATACTCTAGTAAAAGAAATAAATGAACTCAATCCTGAGGCGATAATCATATCTGGAGATTTGACAGATGAGGGCTTAATTTTCCAGTTTAAAAAAGTTTCCGATGAAATAAAGAAATTTACTTGTCCAAATGTAATCGTTTTTCCAGGAAATCATGATTATAGACATACGGGATATCTAGTTTTTAAGAAATTTTTCCCTTCATCCTCTAATAAAGTGTATGAGTTCAAGCAAGGAAAGGATACTCCAGTTGTAATCATAACTTTGGACACTGCACTTCCTGATAGAGATGAAGGGGAAATAGGTGATAGTCAGAATCTTTGGATCAATGAAATCTTAAAAACATATGACAACAATACAATAAAAATTGTAGCAATGCACCATCATTTAATCTCTATACCTGATACAGGATTTACTAATTTAGTAGGTATTCTTGATTCCGGAGATGCTTTAAGGACTTTAACTGAAAATAATGTTTCACTTGTATTATGTGGACATAAACATAGGCCATGGTTATGGAATTTAGGAAATTTAAAAATTGTATATGCAGGAACTTCCTGTTCGTGGAGGTATAGGGGAGTATTTGAGGACACATATAATATTATAGATATAAATGAGAATAATATTGATATAGATATAAAAATAGTAGGGGGAAAAAAATTTCCTATGTCTGATTTGGTTAAAAAATACCAGCCAGAAAAGAGACTGGTCTTTTCTAAATAAACTGAACAAATGAAAAAATACACTAAAAAATTTTTGTCCTGTTAATGGTGATTGTAGATGACAAGATAAAACAACATACTTGATTTTAAGATAAGCATCTCAGGTTTGTTGATTCAAATGAAAGACCCTAACATATATCCTTGGACCTTTCAGCAGATACTATTATGGTCTTAATTTATAGATTTTTGATTACCGTTACTGACACATAATCTAATTAGACATTATTTTTTAAAGTTATAATAAATATTCTTTACGTAACTCTTTAAACCATGGTAAAAAGTAAATGACCATCTATTTGCACTAGGGATTTAGAACCCCTCTCCCTTCAATTTTTCCTTCTCTAAGCTTTGTTAGAGCCTCGTTAGAGCGATCGAGTTTGAATTTTTCAGAAACAATAGATCTGATTATTCCTTTTTGAGCTAGAGCTATTAATTCTACCAATTCTTCCCGAGTTCCTGTATAGGATCCCCTCAACTCGTAGGCTTTAGTAGGCATACTAAGTAGGTTTATTTTAACTTCTCCCCCAAATAATCCTACTAACAAAAGTTTTCCTCTTTTTCTCAATATCTCTAAATCAGTATCTACTGATTTTGAGGAATTGACAAAATCGATAACTACTCCTGCGCCTTTTCCATATGTAAGATCCTTAATTTTCTTTACAGGATCTTCCTCATTTGGATTTATTGTTTCATCAGCACCATTTCTTTCTGCAATTTTTAATTTTTGATTATTACGATCCATTGCGATCGTATTAACACCATACAAAGATTTGGCTATTTGAATAGCATTCAATCCTAGGCCACCACTTCCAACAATAACAATGTTATCATAAGGTCGAAGATTTGCATTTTTTACTGCGCTATATGCTGTCAATGCGGAACAGGGTAATATCGATGCAAAATCCATATCTATTTTTTTCCCTTTTCCTTTTTCATTTATTTTTATAAGATATCTCAAATCAGGAACTAGAACATATTCGGCGAAACCTCCATCTCTATAAATACCCAAAGATTTTGGATCATCACATAAATTTTCTTTACCTTCTACACAAGCTGGGCATAATCCTTCTCCAATCCACGGATAGACTATAACTTTATCATCCTTATAAAATACAGAATCGGCTATTTTATTACCCGTTTCCTCTACTGTCCCAGCTATTTCGTGACCAGGAATCAATGGATACTTAACTCCACGATCAGTGGATTTAATAAAAGTATTACCAGGACCTTGATATCCTCCTTCCCATAAGTGTATATCACTATGACATAAACCTGATGCTTTGACTCTAACAAGAACCTCTGATCCTTCTGGTCTAGGTAATTCAATCTCATCTAATTTCAAAGGCTTCTTAGGTTCTATAATACGAGCAGCTTTCATGTTTTTTGTAAATATAGTAAACTATATAAATATTGGAGATTAAATGTTGGAGATAGTCATACAAACTAATTATATAGTATCAAATTTCTTTGTTACTTTGAGAAATACCATAAATAGAAATCGTGATTGTAACTAATCTTTAATTTTATTAAACTAATATCTTTCCTCTTTGATAAACTTAATTTAAGATCAATGAAATTTACTTTGTATTTAAAGATAAGGAAAATAAGGTTAAATACGATGGTAATTCTTAAATTTATTTTGACAATCGTTAGGCTGGAGAGCATTAATAAGGTATCTTCACAATCGGAAAATTTAACTTTCGAAAATAATATTTTAAGAATATTGTTTCTATATAATATTGAATTGACCAAGCTCTTGATTATATAAATCTAATTTCAGTGAATGTTGCACAATACCATTAAAGTTTATCTGTCGTATCTATAGGTTTTAAACAAATAGTTTCGAATCATTTTAAGTAGAAAATTATGTAATTAAAACTTTAGGACAAAAGTTTTAAGTCAATGGGAACTTTTTGAAATAATACGAACAAAATAGCTAATATAATGCTTTTTTACATAAACGCTTTTCAGAATTACCACTGTAATGGAAGATAATATACAACTGGTTATAATATATGACTCGTATATCATAAAAGGAGTAAATTT
>JBHIVA010000098.1:0-6527 GCA_042138015.1 Nitrososphaeraceae archaeon
AATTCCATCTTTTTCAAGTTCCTTTAATCTACGAGCAAGCGTTTTACTACTGATCCCTGTCATCAATTCTTTGAATTGTTTATATCTTACGGGATTAGTTGTGCAACACAAAGGAATCAACATTTCAAAGGTCCCCCTTTTTGTTATCAAATTTCGAAGTTTTGCTGTTTGAAACATTAATTTTTGAGAATCATATCCATCAAAATTACAATTATCGTTATAAACTGGTAATTTCTTTACTTTTTGTCTCCTTGTTTCCGTCATTTCACTTTGTGTATTATAGTCATCTGAATATTTTAAATAGTTTCCTTTGTAAACATTATTATCTATGCAAAAAGAAATACTTAAAGAAAAAATTAAAAGAAATTATGAAAAGATAGCTATAATAGGTAATATGGACTCATGTTGCAGTCCCCATGTACTCTGTTGTTCTGATATTTATGATATTTCTAATAAAGAACAAGTAGCTTCTATTATTGGATATGATAAAACAGACCTGAAATCGATTCCAGACGACTCAATTCTAGGACTTGGATGTGGAACACCATTGGATTTTGCTAATTTGGAAATAGGTGAAACGGTAGTTGATTTAGGATCAGGTGCTGGAATTGATGCATTTTTGGCATCTAAACTTGTAGGTAAAGAAGGAAAAGTTATAGGAATTGATTTTACTGATGAGATGCTTGAAAAAGCAACAAAAACATCGTATGCAAATAATTACAAGAATGTTGAATTTAGAAAAGGAGATATAGAAGAGAGAATACCTATTGAAGACAACTCAGTGGATGTTGTAATAAGTAACTGTGTGATTAATTTGACTTTTAACAAGACAAACACATTCAAAGAAGTTTATAGAATATTAAAGAAAGAAGCAAAAGGAAGAATGATCATTTCTGATCTAATAACAACTAAAGAAATTAGCCAAGAATATATCAATACTAATAATTGGTGTAGTTGTGTTGACGGCGCATTGACAAAAGCAAATTATTTAAAAAGCATTAGTGACGCTAATTTTAAAGAAATTGAGATACTACATGAGAAAACGCATATGGATGAAAGCTGTTTTAATGATGGAAGGAAAATAGTTAGTATAATAGTTAGAGCAATAACGAATTGATAAGGTGTGATAAAATATGAAACTTTTTGAAAAATTTAGAAAAACGGGTACTGATATCAAAAATAACCAAACGGTTCTCTTTGTATGTGTTGAAAATGCAGGAAGGAGCCAAATGGCAGAAGGATTATTTAAAAGATATGCACCACATGGATTTAAAGCTAAAAGTGCAGGAACGAAACCTGTATCACAGATCAATCCAATAGTAGTTGAGGCAATGAGGGAAATTGGAATAGATATTAGTGACCAAAAATCAAAAGAATTAACTGATGATCTGATTCGCAGTTCTGATCCAATAGTCAATATGGGATGTATGGACAAAAGTTTCTGCCCTACTATATTCTTACCAAAGGTTATCGAATGGAATTTACCGGATCCAAAAGGGCAACCCATAGAAAAAGTGAGAGAGATAAGGGATGAAATTGAAGAAAAGGTAAGGGAACTTGTGGCAGAAATTACAGTTACGACTACTAAAAGATAAACTGACCAGCAGAAACAAAAAAATCTTTTTTGCAGAACTTATTGGAACTTTTGTACTTATAGTATTTGCTACTGGTTCTGTTGTATTAGACGCGAAATTAAATGGGGTATTAGGACTACCTTTCATAGCAATTGCTCCTGCTATTGCTGTTGCAATCGGAATTTATCTTTTTGGAAAGATATCTATGGCCCATTTTAATCCTGCAGTTACTGTAGGATTTTTAATTACAGGACATTTACAAAGAAAACACAAATTATTTCTTATTTATATTGGAGCAGAACTAATTGGTGCTCTTCTAGCAAGTATTTTCATTTTTTCCATAACGGGTAATGAAGTAAATCTTGGTGCGAATGCTCCTAATTATATTGATTATCCTATTTATGTTATCATTATTGTAGAAATTTTAGCGTCTGCCTTGCTCATGTTAGTAATATTGACTGTTGTTTATACAAATAGAGTAAAGAGATTTGGTGGAATAGCTATTGGTGCTATAGTAGGTTTGGATATATTCTTGTTTGGGTTAATCTCTGGTGCTTCAATGAATCCTGCACGCTCTTTAGGCCCTGCTATCGTATCCGGTTATTATATCGATTTATGGCTTTATCTAACTGCACCATTTATTGGTACTTCAATTGTAGCATTTATGTTAAGGAATAGATTTTGATTATATTCTGGTCATTTTAACTCATAGATAAAATATATAATTATCTAAGTCTATTATGTTCTGTGTTCGTTTTTAAGTTTTTTTCAATCCTAATTGTATATTATCGATAACTCAAGGTGTGTGTTTTCAAAATTATAAATGACTAAATCGTCAGGTAAGACTCAATTTATAGTTTCTATATTATTGCTTTATGAATTCTAGATATAATAGGATTGGAACCCAGAGTTCAATAGGTCAGTGGGATTTGAACCCTTCTATAAAGTGGGACCAGTACTTAATTTCAAATTAGACATTGATCAGTTATGAATATTTATTTTGATGTTAAAAAGTTTTACAGTTTATCAGATAAAAAAATAAGATTATTATTGACATTTTTAAAGGATATTTACTATATATAATATATCTATTTATTAATACTTATTGATTTTAATCTTATTGATATATGAGAAACAGAATCGAGCATAATCATTTACAGTATGATATATCTAAAATATATGTGGAAATTATGATTGAATTGGTAAAGGATCAATATTCACTGGACTAGGTATATATGCTGATTTAGTAATGCTATCATTATAAATCTGTAAATGCTGTTTCGCGATTCTATTCCAATCTAACTTTACTTTAAATCGCTCTAAGTTAGATAAATAATATAAATAATTTTTATCTACGTATTTCATAGCGTCTACAAATTTAACTGCTTTTCTTTTTACAGTAATACCTAACTTCAGGTCATTAAATTCTTTAAAGAAATTCAAGTCTGAAGCTATAAACGGTCGCCCATGTCCTATCGCATCAAACATTACTCCTGAACCAGAACATACTTTATAGGGAAGAATTACAACATCTGATGCATAAAATAATAAAGATAATTCATACTCTGAGAGAAAGTTTTTACCGAGATTAATTATTTTATTCCTAGTTCTACTCTTAACAAGATCTATATCAAAATTCTGTTGACTATAATGATAGTTTGAATGATTTAAAACTATTATCCAATCTTCAGGAATTTCCATACGATTTATAATATCCCATCCCTTTGTTGGCGTAAAAAAACCTTGGGCTAATGCAATTTTCTGATCTAATGGTAATGATAATTTTGTTCGTGCCTCTTCTTTAGAAACAGGCTGAGAAAAATAAGAATTTGTGCCGTGATAAATTACCTTACATCCTGGGATAAATTGTGACAGGTATTTAGAACAAACTATACCAACACTACTTTTTTTTAAAATCCTATTATTTAGCTCATGAAATGACCGATAGTTTATAATTCTCTTCCAATATTCAGCTATTTTTTTAATTTTTGACTTGTTTTGTGAAATAGATGCTAAATTTAACCATTGTTTAAAATCATAGGAAGAATGGAAGGTTGTTATTATAGGTATTTCACACATTGAATAAAAGCGATCTAATGATGTGGTTATCTTTCCTGGTAGTAAGGAATTAAGTTGTAGTCCATACAACCCATGTTCCATTTGAATATGTACAATATCAGGACCTATTTTCTCTAAAACCTTAAGTAAAATATCAGAATTCTCTGTATTGCCTGGATATAATCCCTTGTATTCCCCATCGCCTTCATTTCCCGAGCATACTGATACTTGTATGTTAAAACTCCTCAAGGCTTTTACTAAATTAAATGTATATCTTCCTACTCCTCCTTGCATAGGTGGATATTCTGTCGATACCATCAAAATTTTCAATTTATTCTCATTTTCCATTTTTTGTTCCCTCAAATAGGTTTGTTATAGATAAAAAGTAATAGTATAATTTCAAAGCTTGAATATCAACTATTTCTAATTATTATATATTATATTACTCAGTGTCATATATAATGATTCCTTTGCAATAGACAATATTATAAGAGTATAAAATAATTCAAATAAGATGATAGACTTTACTAGAACAGAAGTAAGGAAGATCTAAGAAAATTCATTTATAAAGTATTGGGCTTTTATATTTGAAACTATACCAACTAACTAAATTTTGTTATGTTGTAAATATTTATTGTTCATAACTCATTTAGCTTACATCTACCGCATCATTGTAATTGATTTCACGTAGACAACAAGATTCTGCTTATAGAAAAGAAACAAATGCTAATGTAAAAGAAAGAATTCTATTTGTTAAACATGTTAGATATGATAAATAGGCTCTTAATTTAAGTAGAAACATCTATAGCTCACAATGTTCTAAATATACTATGAATAAAATTAAATTTAAGAGAAATAGAACATTTAACTATATTGTAATGTATTCTTTGGCGGTGTTAACTTAAAGAAAGAGATTTAGCTGTGAATATTCTATTCTAGCAATATATGTTGAAAATTGTCAGAAACAGAACATCCGCTATTATTGTAATTTATTTTGTATTTGTATTTTCTTGGTTTCAGTTTACGTAATACGTCTAAAGCACTGGAACCGTTTAAGGATCAATAGAGATTACGTTGCAATTTGGAATTGGATATAACGATTTGTTTCCTGTCAGATCTACAAAAGAAAAAGAGTATCCGCATTCATAATATATGAAACTGTAATCCAGATTAGTAAACAGCATTGCTTGTTATGGATCTGTATTGAACCTATCCAAAGTTCTGTGCTTGGAATCCATATATAAGAAGAGAGAAACATGTTTGTAGCAGAGAATTTCATTAGATCTCTTGTATCCAAATATGACAAACATACAGTCTATACAGATGGCGGTACCTGGTATGATGAAGCATGTAACGTAATTGGATTGAAACACTATCTGCATTCCGCATATCAGAAGAGTTTGATGGAAAGAGTAAACCAGTCTTTGAAAGATAGAATAGAAAGGTTTGATGACTTTTATCCTAGTATTAAAGAAGATTGTAATCTATTTCATGTACATAATTGGATACAATTCTTTGTATCTATGTACAACGTGGTAATAACAAATAATGATAATAATTTTTGGTTAAAGGAGGTGAATATTATCTTATCTTAACAGAGACAATTTAACAGTGATACTTTTGTTGATTATCTGAAACATGTACATAAGAAATTAGGTAAAATTGTAATTTTTGTTGATAGAGTAATACCTCATTGTTCAAAATATATTATTTGTAGGTATTACAGACATACAAGATTTAATCTGGATATTGTAAAGTATCTGATGAGAACAATTGATTAACGAAATTATGTTAGTCAGTATACATGAGATTGGAAAACATTTTTAAAAGAAATGTTATGTCTTAATCATAAAATATGACTTTTTTTACTACGTAATTACAACTAATTCGTTAACTTAAATAGTAGAATATGGTATATATAACATGATACGATATAATAATTTTCCTCTAAGAGAATGGCATATTGAACATATGAAAAAAACTATTATCAAATTCATAACAGGTTTATCAGATAATCCCACTAGATGGGAAGTGAAACAAAACAAAAGATATAACAATATATTTTCTGTTAAACGAATTTTAGAACGTGATGTCAAACAAGGTGTAACTAATAGTGAGATTAAAATATTTTTGCGAACAATAAATAGTGATTCATATTTTATAGACTTGCGGCAAAAAGAAGGATTTAGAGAAAGATTTTCAAAGATAGAAAATTGGATGATTAAACATGAATAGAAAGAATTGAACGAAAATTAAAAAAACATTACACTCATAATCTAAACCTCAGTAATATGTTACTTTAGATTCTTTCTAAAATGATGTTTATGTTTTAATTGGACAAAACATTTCTATTTTAGCTTATGCATAATAAATACTGTTTAACTTTATCAAGATAATATTGTGATCATATCAAATTACTGTTGTTTTGTATTGATTCCAATATCAAGACAAAACCATATGATCATCTGTAATATTTTCGGTTGGGTGTTCTCTAGAACAAAATGTACTCTGAGTTTTTAAGTGTTGGATCGTTTAAACATATTATAATTGTTATATTGCCCACTTCATCAAATAAATAGATGAAAAGACTTGAATGCAATTTTTTGGTTATATATCTTAACATAACTTTTGAAATGATTATTATCTCTCAAATCTTTATACTACAAAAACATGATGACACAATCTTATTTATCTCAAATAGATATTCAAAAAACTATAATACTATACTGACTAACATAAATTCATACTATTATCTAATTATTTTTACCATAACTCATTTAGTTTCCTAACATGTAGTCAGTTTTACTTAAAATGTTACTCAATATTACTACCGTTCTAAATAATGCCTACAAGAAAGAAAAAGACAGTAATGTAAAGGAAAGAATACTACTTGTA
>JBHIVA010000099.1:0-6441 GCA_042138015.1 Nitrososphaeraceae archaeon
ACGGGCTCGGAGGGCTTCGATCCCCCGGTTTGCGGTTCCGAAGACCGCCGCGATGTCCTGACTACGCTACGAGCCCTTGTCAATACTAAAAATATCTGTTACTTAAACTAAATCATTATTTCATCTTTATTCATACTCTTTTTGTAAAATCTACCCTATTTGATACCATAAACTCTACTTTAACTTTTTAAATCGATTAACTAAACATGTCAGGATCAAAAACATTCAATCGATTTTCACAATTGATATAATAAATATAATCTTCAGGGCTCTAATTGATAGATGGGTACGATATTTTTTAAACTTATTTAATTCAAGCATAAAAACAAAACAAATAGTAGCAGTAAGTAGCAATAGTAACAAGACTATTTCAACAGTAGCAATAAGTAATAACTTCTAAATGTCCTAGGCAACTTATTAAATATATTTATTATATATAACGTATATGACTTGATTAAAATTCAAAAGGAAGCAGAATGTGCAATACGTCTCCTCCGAGGTGAATCCTATAGGAAGATTGCAACAGATTTAAATATGTCATTTTCATCAATCGCCAATGTACAAAGCAGAATTTCCGGTGAAGAACAAAATGAACAGAACAAAAAATTAACTAAAAATACTTTAGCTATCAAACTCTTTTCTAAAGGGAGATCACCACTAGACGTTTGTATCGAATTAGACATGGACCAAAAAGAGGTAGAAAAATCATACTCTAGTTTTATAAGATTAACAGGACTATCAGAAGTCGCTGAAATTATAGAAGGACCCAGTCATAAAATTAAGGAATTTTTAAATTTTTATAAATTCTGCAATGAACATAACATTGACAAAGATACAATAACTTATGTGCAGGAAAAAAACAGAAAAATTCCAGAGTTGAAGTTACATCTTGAAATCTTGTTAGCTGAAATACGCGATACCGAAGTAAAATCTCAGGTTGCATATAATACTTTACAAAATATACAAAATCTAATACAAATTGCCGAAACAAATTTGAATAACCACCACTCTAATATTAATACACTAAAATATCATATTGAAGAGCTAAAAAAGGAAGAGTCAATTCTTAAGGAAATATGCCACAATTTTAAAAATGAGGAAAATTACAAAGTTTTTGAACAAAGACTTTATGAAATTTTTCATAGCCTTATTTCCAGAGAGGCATTCAATTCACCACTGATTGTGATTGCTTTTCTTGAAGTATTTAGAAATAATCCTATATACTATCAAATTTTTAATAGCTATTATCAAACTTTCAAAGATGATGATATAAAAGAAGAATTAAAATCAAAGCAAGATTTTATCTTCATTCAATTTATGGGGTTAGTTCAAGATTTTAGTAAAAAACTTTACAAAATTTATTCAAATAAAACTATTTCTGATGTTTATCAGGATTATATAAAACGAACATCTGCATCAAGCCCTGTTCCTTATTACTAAATATCTGATCTTGGAAAGGGATAATCTAAAAGACTACACTTTTTTACTAATAAATCTTAATCAATATAGATACATACCTAATCTTAAATATTTATCTTCCCAAAAAGAGAGTAACTAAACTATAAAAAGAGCATAATATTAAGGATATTATAATAGGTTACATATTAACAAAAGTGTTATTTTAGGAAATGACATTTAGGTTTTATTATTTCAACAAATACATTCTCAATAGATTCTTTCCAGTTTTCAAAAATTTGTTGGTTTGATCAATATTGCAAAAAGTGACCTAATTATCTATAATACTTTTTTTAAATATTTTATCTCTATTATTTAATGAGCTCATGAAGGCGCTTTTCTTAGGATTGATGAAAAACCTAAAGATCCCTTTTACACAATGCACAATCATAATATTAACATTGACTATAATTTCAATTAAAATGAGGGAATACTTTATGTAGGTTATTTCTTTACGATATTTTGTATTAATTGAAAGTTTCTGACAGAACCGCAGGTGTAGAGTATGCTATTCGAGATATAATAACACATGCTAGAGAGTATCAAAAGACCGGAAAGGATATCATATATCTCAATATAGGCGATCCTGTAAAATATGATTTTAAAACTCCCGAGCATATCAAATCAGCCCTAGTCAAAGCAGTGATGGCAGATGAAAACTATTATACAGACTCTGAAGGGCTTCCAGAACTTAAACAAGCTATAGCAAAAAAAGAAAATGGCAAAGGGTTTACAGTAAATGAGGAAGATATACTCGTTACCAATGGAGTATCTGAAGCCTTGGATATGACAATGGCTTCTGTAGTAAATCCAAATGACCAGATATTGATGCCTGGTCCATATTATCCACCGTATGCTTCCTATGCAAAATTTTATGGAGCCGATCCAGTAGAATTTAAAGTATATCCCGATGGCAAAGCAGACTTGGATGATCTTAAATCAAAAATAACTGAAAAAACAAGCGCTATATGCCTAATTAGCCCAAACAATCCTACAGGTGAGGTATTCTCTCATAATAGCTTAAAAGATATCGTAGATATTGCAGCCCAACATGATTTATACATCATATGTGATGAGATATATGATAAAATAGTTTTTGATGATGACATTTTCTCGGGTATAGGAACTGTGGCAAGAGATTTGCCCGTTATTCTGCTAAATGGGTTTTCCAAAGTATATCTTATGACAGGCTGGAGATGTGGATATATGTGTATAAACAGCGATTCTCCAAAATTAGACAACTTTAGAAAAAATGTTCCAAAACTTGCCCGTGTCAGAATCGCTTCAAATCTACCAGTTCAAAAAGCTGCAGTACAAGCATTGCAAGGACCTCAGGACCATATCAAAGAGATGGTTCACAAACTCAAAAACAGACGGAATTTCATTGTTAAACGTCTCAATTCTATACCGGGAATATCATGCAATCTCCCTAGAGGAGCATTCTACGTTTTCCCAAAAATAAATCTAGATAATCGGTGGAAGAGCGATCTAGATTTTGTTATCGATCTCCTCAATAATACTGGTGTATTGACGGTCCATGGATCAGGTTTTGGCTCTAGCTTTGGATCTGAACACTTTCGGATAGTCTATTTAGCACAAGAAGATTTGTTAGAGGATGCAATGAATAGACTTGAGACTTTCCTGCTAAGAAACCAAAAGTAAAAGTAGAGAAAGAAAAAGTAAAGGTAAAAGTAAAGTAATAAAAATCAGTTTAACCATAATATTGTAGATTCTTTTGACTTCAAATAATAAGATTTTTAACTACAAAAAAGATCCTGGGCTAACTTTCCGAATTATATTAAGTTTTGCAGCCCTATCCATTCTATATTTAATATTTTTAACGGTGTTAGCCTACATTGGTGTAGGTTTTATTCCAATGATAGGAATCATCTCTTTAATGATTCTTGCCCAATGGTATTTTTCTGACAAGATAGTTTTATGGAGCTCTGGAGCCAAATTAGTTACAAGAGAACAGTATCCACAACTACATCAAATGGTAGAAAATCTTGTACAGAGAACAAATCTTCCAAAGCCAAAAATAGCAATAGTAAATACCCAAATTCCAAATGCTTTTGCTACAGGAAAAGGACATAAAAGCTCACTCGTGGCAGTGACGGCAGGATTATTAAATATACTAGATGAAAAAGAATTGGAAAGTGTTATCGCACATGAACTGGCACATATCAAAAATAGAGATGTCTTGGTGTTAACTATGGCAAGTCTTTTCTCAACAGTCGCATGGTATCTTATGCAATATGGATTTTTTGGAGCAATGTTTGGAGGGTCTAGATCCAGAGGAAATAATGGTAGCGCTATTATTATCATATTACTAGTTTCAATTGTAACTTGGATAATCAGTTTTATCATAACACGGGCAATTTCCAGATATAGAGAATTTGCAGCAGACAGAGGCTCAGCACAAATGACGGGACAACCTATGAATCTTGCAAGTGCTTTAACAAAGATAAGCGGAACGATGAGAACCGTTTCACATCAACATGCTCAGAAATTCCAAAGTCTTAATGCTTTCTTTATCATTCCTGCTATTTCGGGTAGTTCTATTGCTAAACTCTTTGCTACACATCCACCATTAGAACAGCGAATAGCAAAACTCAAGGAAATGGAATCATTTTACTATGATACCAATTTTTAATAGAAAAAAATTCTAATCATCAGATTTAGAAAATTTAAATCAAATTGTAAAAAAGTATAATACAACTTGATATATCTTTAATGGGTCTATCTTTAATGAAGGTTCTCAGCCAAAATTCCTATTATATTATAGAGGTTAATAATTTGCTAATTTTATAAAATATTTTTTATGGTGTATTTTCTATACAAATAATGTTATTCTAGATGTGTTCTCCTTGTAAAAAATATCAAGTTGAAATATTAACTAAACACATCAAAGATCATTGAAAATACTTGTCCTATCTATTCTGACTTTAAAATCTTCTTCTTTCGTGTTCATCAGGGGGTCCATGTTCTTCTTTTTTCCTAAAGTATCCCCAATATAGTAAGATACCTCCTATTATTATCATCGCGATAACAAATTTCTCATTAGTTATATCTCCATTCGTATAATTGTCTAAATAAAATTCAAAAGATAGTTGAGTAGATACAAAATATAAATTTCTCAATGCGATAACTATAGCCATAACGATAAAAAGGATGCCCATCGCAGACATCCAATTCCTTCCACGTCTGAGATAGTTATCGCCTTTAAATTTGTAACTCATTCTTTTTTATTTTTTGTTTTATCACTTATTACTTGATGATTATTATACCAATTTAATAGCAGGATTTTTCATTTTGTTTCGTTTCGCTGAATTTAATAACATTGGAGTCAATGCCTCCGCTTGATAAGATAAGGATAATGGTCCTAAATAAATAGGTCTAAGTCCTGATATCTCTGTAATGAGTTCGTTTATTACCTTTATAGTATTTTCGTCATCTCCACAGACAAAGGTATCTGCATCAAGACTCTGATCAATCTTTTTGAGTTTTACCTCTGATATTGTATGAAATGCAGATACTATGTTGGATCTGTTTTTAAAGTTCTTTGCGATCAATTCTCCTGCAGATTCTTTGCCATGCTCAAAGCAAATATATGTAAAACCTTTTTCTTCCCTTGTCATTGGGACAATTGGACAAACTAAAATACAATTTTCTTTTATTTGTCCAGATAACCTATTACAGGTTTCATTTATAGACTCATAAGGAATAGACAGAAAAAGTACATCTGAATATTTAGCTAGTTCAAAATTGTCGTCTCCAGATATTGACCCTTCCATAGATTCACCATAATATTCTTTAGCAGTTTTTGCATAATTGTTTGCAACATCTGATGCTTTATTTTTATCTCTGGAACCAATAACCACATCATGTTTTTTACACCATCTTAAGGCAAAACCTTCTCCCATACCTCCGGTTCCACCAATAATCCCGATTTTCATCTTTATTATCGATATTTTCTTTACATATAGTATTAAATATGTTGGTTTGAAACAAATTTATGATGCATTTTACAAAAAAACATTTTGGAATGATAAACAATTAGAAACACAAAGACACATGATGCAAACTAATCTAACATTATGAAGGCATGAATTCGTATTAAAAGGAATGATCATGACCAATTTTATAAAAATTAGAATTATTCAAGTCTATAATTATAAATTATTGGAATACTAAACTCTAACTACTAATATTGAGTCTAGCTATTTTTATGAGGCATGGTCAAGCAGAAAACAATGTAAAAAGGATACTTGTAGGACGACATTTGGAATCCCACCTAACAGATGAAGGACGCCTTCAAGCAGAAGATACTGGCAAATATTTAAAAAAATTATCCATTTCAAAGATATACACAAGTCCTGTTACTAGGGCGATAGAAACGGCTCACATTGTTAGTAAAGTCTTAGATATGAATTATGAAATCGATGAACGATTATATGAAATCGATTTGGGAAAACTCGCCGGCAGTGATTATGATGATGTCTTGAATAAATTCGGAAATCTCTTTTTGAGCTTCTACACAGGTGAAGATCAGGTACTAAATGACCATGGTGTAGAATCTTTCTCTTCTGTAAGATCACGAATCAAAAATCTGCTAGATGATATTTCAAAAAAACATGACAATCAAAATATATTGATGGTAACACATCTTGATCCTATAAAAGCAGCAATCTCCTATGTACTTGATTTGAAACCAGAAGTTTTATACAGATGGCATATGAGGAATGCTGCCTTGACAATATTAAAAAAGGAATATGATTTATGGTCCATTTCTACAGTCAATTTTATGGGTGTAGAACGATACCTATATGACTAGACTAGTCCTTTGTTCGTGGATTCATCAAAATCAAATCCAAAAACCTTAAATTACATGGTAATGAGTATTCTCCAGACTAGGAGTTAATGAGTAAGATTGCAATCTAGATATGTGATATTACTGGGTCTATTACCTCTTATGACTATTTTTTA
>JBHIVA010000100.1:0-6427 GCA_042138015.1 Nitrososphaeraceae archaeon
CTAACAAATTTACCAACCTATGAGTATTGTATGCTAAACATCTAAACACCAACTCTCTGTTCTGCATTCTTACAAGTATAGAGTTGATATGTTCTCCAAATAACCTCTTTATCACTGACCTAATAGTTTCATCCTTGTTACGCTGATTGTACAAAACCTTGTTGTATCCACGTTTCATTTCCTATCCTTTCTATATGTACTACTAGTTTTCCATATTGGTACTTGTTCACATCTTGGAGGCATGATACCGAATACTTTTAGATTCTTTCTTAAAAGTACATGGATGGTTATCTGTACTGTCGTAGCCTTTATTCGCAACAACTACTGATAATGGTGTTATATTTGATATTTTTGTCACAATTGATCCAAAATCTGGATTATCATGTCTTGTTGAAGCTCGTCCTATTATCTTTATAGAACAGGTTATCTGTTTAAGAACATATGCACCAATTGACAGTTAAGCATATTTCTTTCTTAATCTTAATTTGGATCTGCTAGCATAGTAATCTGATGCATATGTTAACTTGAATCCTGTTGCATCTATTCTAGTAAATATGTGTCTTGTACCTTATCTGCTATCTCGCTTGATATTAAAAGAGCTGCGTAGTAAGATATACCTGGAATTGTCAAAAGATGTTTAGAATATTTATCTTCTATTGCAAGTTTCTTTATCTCTGAATCCAGTTCCTTTATTTTTCTATCCAGAAAATCTATGGTATCAAGACAATCATCTAATGAAGGTATCCGTAGTGAACGTAAATGATATGATATTTTCCATTTTTAGAAAATGGATTATTTTTAATCTTTATAGTTGTAGGGGTCACATTACCATAAAAATATAGACATCTTTTACTCATTCCAACATGTACCTTGTTTTTGAACATTGTTCGTATACTGACAAAATAATATCTACACCTAACAAGATCTCGTAAATCGCTTATCTCTTTATTAGGTATACAACATTCTGGTATCATATCCATTCTTACTAAATCTGCTTGTATTCTAGCATCTACTTTAACCGTCTTGACTTTAGCATATGCTATTGCCTTGACCATTAGTGTATGTGCTACTTTTACATTATAACCTTCATCTTGTAAAAGATCATATAGATATTGATAGTTGTAACCCGATTCCATTACGATATCAATATTACAATTTTTTTTCTATTCTCAAAAAATTCTAATATATTTGTGTAGAATTACGTTGTATTTTATTTTCGTTTAAATTTTACCATTTCTATTTTTCAATACTGCCTGAATATTTTTCTGTCCTGCATCTAATGCTGAATATAGATTTGCAAGAGTACGGGTAATAGCTTTCCTCTTGAGGTTTAGCTCTGTCAAACATTTCACCTAAAAAGCCCATTTTTATGTCAATAACGCTTTATAATTATACCAAACTGAATGAAATGATAGAATATAACAATAAGCATCATAGTTTTTCCAAAGAAAAGTACAATGGCACTTTAGAAGATTTTTTCAGTCAAAAACATGAACATGACAACGTAATTTTAGAAAGAGATAGAATCATGGCAGAAATTTTCATTAGATTTACGAAAAAATAAAAGAATACTATTAAACCAAATGTTACAATCCTGCTACAAGTATTCACCTTCCATTAAAGGGATGGGAAGTGAACGTTCAACAGATCATTATTTATGACTATATTATTTTAGCAATACAAGCAAATACTTCAAAAATAAAATAAAAAAATTAGTTGGAAGGGAAATTTTCCCATCCTGTTGTTAAATTATTCCTAAACTCTTGTCTACGAAATTTATCTTGGCATAGGTATTGGTGTCGGTAAACCTAATAGCCCACCATCAATTTGTCCGTTAAGATTAACATTTACACAGATGTTTACTAAATTCTTGTCCAAGTTAATACCATTTCCATTACCATCTTGTAGTCCGTTACCGTTTGCTGCACTGGCATCATCTGCTTGTGCTTCTGCTGCGGCAACTCCTGTTTCAGGTACTTGATTGACTTCTACACCATTGACATTAAGGTTCTCGTTAACACATTTGATTTTCTGTACGTTTACACTTGTTGACTTTTTCTGATCTTTAGCATATGGATCTTGTGCATATGGGTCTTCGTATGATTGTGCGAATGAGGATGGAACAATCATAGAAATAGTTCCTGCAACCAATACTGCTGCCAAGAATACTGCACTATTCTTTGAAATTTGGGTATTCATGTTAGGAAAGATGCTATAAGATATATCTGGGGTGCGAGAGATATTTATCTAGATTTTGAATATAATGTTTTTGTATATAATTAAAAGTAAATAAATTTTATAGAATATTTATAATTTATTACTATAGAACAAAAATGCGTAAGAATATTGTATTGTATAAGGCATCAATAATAAACAAATTTAAGTTCTTTTAAAACTATTTGTTGTGATGTCTTTACCTTTCTTGTCTAAGAAAGACTTTTCACATGAATCTAGCCTGATACTGAAATACTACTAGATGAAAATAAAAGTTATTTGAATTATGTTATTCTGTTATACAATTTTTAATCTTGTTATTTTATAATTGAAATTTAAGGAATATAAAATCTAGAAAAATTGATAATACACTAGGACTGGAGTGTATATTATGAATTAATTTTAATAAATAAAAAAATAAAAAATTGTGATTATTGTTCTATGGTTGTTATATCTCCTATTATTGGTACTCTTTCTTGGTTGTTAAAATTTAGATTGACACATATATTTACTAGATTCTTGTCAAAGTTGATACCGTTTCCATTTTCATTCGTCGGACCATTACCATTTGCTGAACCATCTTCATTTGCTTGTGCTTCTGCTGCTGCAATGCCATTTTGTGGTATTTCTGTAATATCTATACCGTTAACATTGGTATTCTCATTGATACATTTTATTTTCTGTATGTTTACATCTGTTGATTTTTTATTGTCATTGGCATATGGATCTTTAGCATATGGGTCTTCATATGATTGTGCGAATGAGGATGGAATAATCATTGATATTGTTCCTGCAACTAATACTGCTGCCATTATGAATATTGTTCCGTTTCTTATTTTTGAATTATCCATGAGATGCTATATTTATTAATATATATCTGAGATAGGAGAGATCTTTATCTACTTTTTCGATATAAATAATTTGTATTCTATTTTTAGGAATTAATTACAATTAGATATTTAGAAAACTTTGTAGTATTATTATTAAATAAATAAAAAATAGTCAAGAAAATGTATTTGTCGAACTGGTTTTTTAGTATTATTTTGTTAAAAATAATTAAATAGTTATAAAATTCGAGTATTTATTTCTAGTTATTATTAACCCCAACCAAAACCTGCACCTATGATGACCAATAATATAAAGAGTACTAAAATCAATACAAAACCACCACCATACCACTCATCATCTTCAAGCAAATATTCATTTAATTCTTCAAAGTTCGAATTCTTTATCAAATTTTGCAGATTATTTAACAATCTTTCTTTATCTATTCCTTCAAATAATTTATCTTCAATTTCTTTAAGTTGTTCTTTATCTACTCCATTCAAAATTCCTTTAATTATTCCAGGAGTTCGATCAGGAAAAGATAAATTGTCTGATCCTCTATTAGTTTCATAAAAAGAATTTCTATCATATTGACCATCATAATAGTCATTTCTTTCTTCTTGGTATGCAAATGCTTCTCCTTTCAATATTCCTGAAGATGCTGTGAATAATATGCCGAATGTCAAAACAATACCTAATGTTACAATGCTCTTCATTTTGATTGAAGTTTCAAATCAAATAAATTTAAAATGAGTTAAGATGGAATTCTCTCTCCTAAACATAGTATAGAATTTAACTTGAGTAAAATATAGGAAAATGTTAGATAATCTAATTAGTTTATATATTATTAGAGTAATAGATTAGTTAATCTATAAACAATCTCATCAATAAAAAATAAAATAAAATAAAATAAAATAGGTAGAGGATTATTTTTCTAGAATTGGTGGAAGTCTATCGCCACTAAATTGTCCGTTAGCATTTATGTCTAGACATATATTTACTAGATTTCTGTCTATGTTAAGACCACCATCACCTAGCAATCCATTTCCGTTGCCATTCTCTGGACCATTTTCTTGAAGTTGTTGTGTTCCTGCTTCACCATTTAGATCTGGGAATTGGTTCACATTGACACCATTGATATTTGTATTGCTATTGACACATTTGATCTTTTGAATATTTACTCCTGGTTCAGCGAATGAAGATGGAATGGTCATAGAAATAGTTCCAGCAACTAATACTGCTGCTAATACTAACATCGAACCTGTTTTTATTTTACTATTCATTATTCTACTAAATGATATATGATATATCTACGGTACGAACAAATATTAGAGAATGTTTGAATATAATCTATTAGTATAATCTATTTAAGAATTAACTATAATTAGATAATTAGTAATTATTGTTTTATAATTAAATTAAATTAATAAATTAAATTCTTTATATGGTGACAAAACGAACAAAAGAAGTCTATTTTATAAAGTTATAAAATTCTAAAATTATAAAATAAAATTAACTCATTTCTAGAATAGACCCTAAATAACTATTAGTTAAAGAAAATTAATTGTCGAAAAAGGTATTAGTTGATGTTTTGCTATAATCACCTCCAATTGCAATTGGTTTTGTTTCAATCTTTCTAGATAGATCAGACAAAATAAAAAACGCTAGATTTTTGAGATATTAGAATAAATGTAATTGCTTATTGTTTTGCTAAAGATATCAAGTATATCAAATGTATGGTATTACCTAAAATGGAAACATATCAAATATAAACAAGAAAAAGCTACATTTTTCTCAGCAAAAAAATAATAGATTATGTTAGTCAGAGGGTGGAATATTTTGTCTTTATCATTCTTTATCTACTGACCAATATATATCCCATTTTTTGATTTTATTTACTAGTAGTAGCTATCATACGAGATATCAGGATATTCATACTGTGGATATGCATTTTCGTCATAATATCCAGAATCTCTGTTATACTCGTTACCGTACGGTTTTTTGTCATTATCATGAAAATCTCTTTCTCCTATAATTAGAGTACTTCGTTCTAGAGGATCTAATGCTCTTATATCAACTACACAAACTGCAAAATTCTGTGGATTATTTTCATCTTCAACATATTGTAATTGAAATGATGCAGCTACTTGGATGTCTGCACCTGGTTCAAAGATTTGGTTTGGATCAAAATTGCCTCCAGTTACTGATTGAGGAAGATTTTTTAATATTGCTTCATTTTGCTTTACAAATACTTTACCAGGTGATTCAAATGTAAGATCTGTAACAAATGGATCTGCTCCACATAATCCTTGTTCATCTACATTTAATATAGCATAATGATTGTGTTGAACATCGTTTGTAGGATCTCCATTTTGTAATTCACTATCAGCAATTGGAAGTTGTGGATGTGATGTAGTTACAATAACTTCTGTTTGTCCTAATGAATCGATTGTTACTATTCCATAGCCCCAGTTAATTCCTGGATTATTATTATATATAGGGATTTTTCCTTGTGCTTTAAAGATGATATCTGTTATTACTTCATCTTTTATATCTACTACTGCTTTTTTCAAATCCAAAAAATTTCCTTGTTGAGGTGGATATGCAAATGCACTCAGAGGTGAAAAAATTACTGCTACCGCCAACAAAGTCATTGTTGTTATGACTATAGTCGTATTCGACATGTGTACTACTTTTTAATAATATTTTTAAAAGTGTCGATAGATAATTTGTAACTAAAATTATAATATATCATTTTATAAAAAAATTAGTATCAATGATTTTAAATATTTATAGTAAAATTTTTCATGAACAATAAATTCTAATAAGCCTTATAAAAGTCATTAGTAATTTTGTGTTATAATAATATAATAATATTATTAAATATATTTTTTTATATTTTTATTAGTTATTGATATAATTAACGTTTATTTTAATAATGGTGAATAATAGTTTAGCATATGTACGAAAATTGTCACAAATTTAAAATATTTGTAGTTATGAGAATTAATATAGTCCTATAAACTTACTACTTCACCTCAAATATTAATTATATATTGCTTTTCTACTTTTTAATTATATGTATTATCCCATGACCTCTGTTACACTCTTTTACTTGCCAATAAGAGTAAGGAGTGTTGTTACACCGGATGTAATATATTATAGTAAGACGTATAACAGAAGATAAACAACACATAGATTGAACCTAGCCTGTATACAAAAGGGATGGTATCCAATAAAGATTTTCATATAGTCAGAGCCTAAATTTATAACTATACTAACTAACTAAACTTCGTAGATACATTTTTAGCTAACCGGTATCCTACACTTATCATAATTGCGTTATTATACTAAACTAGACAAGATTTACAACCAAGAATCTAACGCA
>JBHIVA010000101.1:0-6398 GCA_042138015.1 Nitrososphaeraceae archaeon
CTTGAAAGACAGAATAGAAAGTTTTGATGATTATTATCCATGTAGACGAGAGGAATGTAATTTATTTCATGTACATAACTGGATACAATTCTTTGTATCTATGTATAATGATATCATTGATAACAATAATGATTTTTTGTTAAAGGAGGTGAATTCTATCTTAAATTAACACAGCCATTTATTCTGTTGTATCTTTAAATTTATTAACGTAATTTATTAAATATTTTATAATTTCATTAATATCCCTGAATTTTATATCTTATCCTTAAGCATTCATATAATATCTAAGGGGCTAGTCATTCTTTAGATTTTGAATCAATTTGCTTTTTCTCACTAAACTTCAATAATTTAATATAGATTATTTTAAAAGTCTCACTATATAGTAATGCCTAGAATAAAGTATATTAGGTTTTAAAGGTTGAATTCTCGATAAATCAACTTATACAGATATTAGGAAATAACAACACTCATAAAATAATTTAATTCAAATAGGTTGATCTATCTCAATAAAAATCTTGAATATGAATCAATTAAAGATTATTCAAAATTTAAAAGATAAGAAATCATATCATCCCCAGATTTCCAAGATCCAGATTCTAGAAACACATATTTCCTGGATTATCCTAACAGGATATTTCGCATACAAAATAAAGAAAAGTGTAAAATTTGGAGAAGTACTTGATTTTTCTAATCTTAAACTCCGGAAAAAATTTTGCCAGAAAGAAGTCCTTTTGAATAGACCATTGTGTGGAGATATGTACCAGAGAGTGGTTAAAATTGTACGTAAGAAAGGTGTTTACAAGGTAGTAGAGTTAGAGGATAAAGGAATTGCCTTAGAATATGCGGTCAAAATGATAGAAATTCCACAAAAATTCAGGATGGATAATCTATTGAAATATAAAAAAATCGACAAGAAAATAATCAAAAGATTAACTAATAGATTGGTTAAATTTCATGAATCTACACCTACTAATGAGAAAATTTCAAAGTATGGTCATCCAAAGTGTATGAAGAAAAAGATTAATGAAAATTTTAAAACAATCGCTCAATTTTTACCAATTGATCCAATTCTTGAATATAAGCTTAATACATTCGTAGAAAGTAACTTACTATTATTTTACCAAAGAATGGAAAAATCAAAAATTCGTGACATTCATGGTGATTTGTATCTAAAAAATATATTCATATTAGATGATAAATTTTACCTCTATGACAGAATAGAGTTCAACGATTCATTAAGATATGCAGATATCCTAGAAGATGTAGCTCATCTTGCTATGGATTTGGATTTCCACAAACGACCAGACCTCTGTAATTTTTTCATTTTCAACTATATAAAAGAGACTAAAGATTACGACATAAGGAAAACAATTTTTTTTATGATGTGTTATAAAGCATGTGTAAGAGCTAAAGTATCGCTATTCCGTGCAAATGAAGTATTGAATAACAAAAAAAATAGATATGAAAAAGAGGCAAGAATGCATTTTGATCTTGCCAAAAAGTATACAAAACAATTTTGACATAATAAAAATATAATTAAGAAACTTAATAGTATTTTAGATAAAATTTTTTTAGTGAATTATCTTACTACTAAAACTGGACAATGTGCGTAAGTGATAATTCCTTGTGCAGTACTACCCAGGAGTAGTTTTTTAAGACCACTTCTACCTCTAGTACCCATAACAATTAAATCTATATTATTTTGCTCAGAATATTCTACTATTTCCGTCACTACTGATTTTTTAGCGACGATCACATCAGTTATTAATTTACCATGTATCTTTTCTTTTAATTCATTTAACCAATTATGAGATTCTAAATATGACAATTCAATAAATTTACTCAAAGAAGGAATTGTATCACCTTTTTTTTCATCTAAAAAAAGTTCATCATATTTAATCTTAGAAGATAGAACGTATAATGCTATTAATTCAGAATTATATTCCTTAGCTAATGTGCTGGCATGTTCCAAAGCACTTATGGAATACTTTGAGCCATCAACTAAAACAAGTATCTTGTTAAATCTACCTTTCTCCACAGACAATTAAATATATTAAAATAATCAATAATTTAAGTTTTGTAAAATTCAACCATTTTCAATTTTACGAAATATTATTATTCACAATTTCATGTTTAAAAACCATCAATTAACAGTTTGTAGGTAATAGCTTTAATCGCTAATATTTATATAACAATTATGTTTTTTACGTAATTATGATTTTTTATGGAAATTATACGTAAAATATTTCCATGAAGATAACAACCACATAGAGTTTTATGATAAGTTAATGACTTTTTAAATTAAATAATTTTTTAGATTATGCAAAGATAAAAGGGTATTTAGATGTAGTGTTATTAATTCTCGATATTAATGAGAAAAAAAATCGTGGATATCAATATTCCTGTTTCGGAAATTAGAGATGATTGTGTATTAGCAATTTCAGGTTTTAATATGGCAACGACACCTGAATATCTAATTCTTGAACTGTTTAAGCGGTATACTGAGGAAGGACATCCAAAGAACATTTTTATAATATCTGATGCCCTTCCGGCTGTTCCAGGAAGAGCTTTGGATAATATTGCAGAAAAATTATATCATGAATCAAATCAAGATTTTCTTAAAGGAGTTTTAATGCCTTTCTTAGGATTTTCCCCTTATCTACAAAAGATGATAATTGATGATATGACGGAGTATTATGGTTGGCCCATAGGAATTACTGCATATTGGTTTAGAGAAATAGCCTCTGGAAGACCTGGTTTAATAACGAAAATAGGTTTGGATACTTTTCTAGATCCAAGAAGAGAAGGGGCTGCATTAAATGAAAAGGGAAAGGAAAGTGCAACCTGTAAAGTAAGCGTAATTGATGTTGGAGGAATAGAATGTCTTTTATATCAAGCTCCAGAACCAAACTATTCATTCATTAGGGCGTCAACTTCTGACGAAATGGGAAATTTATCAATGGAAGATGAAGGATTGAAAGGTACAGTTCTGAGTATTGCCCAAGCTACCAAAGCTAATCCTCATAAAGGAATTGTAATAGCTCAAGTAAAGTGGATAACAAGGTATGGTTCAATTCATCCTCGTGAAGTAGATGTTCCAAGTCCGCTGGTAGATTATGTTATAATCTCACCTCAAAAATTTCACTGGCAAAGTGGGACAATTGAATTTGATCCTAGAATATCCTACAAGATTTTACCTCCATTAACTGGTGAATTATTTAATAAAATTCCAAAAATTTCGATGAAAGGTCACGAAAAAGTGATTGCAAGAAGAATCCTTTTGGAATTAGTTAAACTATTGGAAAAAAAACAGAGTCCAGTATTGGTAAATTTAGGGATAGGGATTCCAGCTTTTATTTCATCTATTGCTACCGAAGAAGAAGTATCAGAGAATATTGTAACTATACTAGAATCAGGTCAATGGGGAGGACTTGCACTATCCGGAAATGACTTTGGATCAGCAATTAGTCCATTCGCTCTTTCAACAATTCCAGATGTTTTTTCTAACTTTGAAGGAGGTATTATAGATGCCGCTTCATTAGGGTTTTTAGAAATCGACAAATATGGAAATGTTAATCCTTCTATTCTACCAAATAGAATCTACGGACCTGGAGGATTTCCTGTCATAGCGGGTGGAGCTCCAAGAACTTTCTTTGCTGGTTCTTTTACAGCAGGGGATAGTAGGATTACCATTCAAAATAAAACTTTAAAAATTGAAAAAGATGGTCTAATAGGAAAGTTTGTTAATAATGTCTACAAAGTAGTATTTAGCGGTAATCAGGCAATAAAGTATGGGCACTCCATTTTGTATATTACTGAGAGGGCAGTATTTGGATTAACCGATCAAGGATTGATTCTTAATGAGATAGCTCCAAATATAGACATAGAGAAAGATATAATATCTAAGATGCAGTTCTTACCGAAAATTAGTTCCAATCTTTTACAAATGGATGAAAGGCTTTTTAATGAATCAAGAATGAATATTAAGGAAGATATAACTCAAATTATTAAGTAATAAATCAATTGAATTGAGGTATTGTTGTTTTGAGTTTAGACAGTTTTTTAGCAGGAATTGATAATTCAAAATATTTGTGACCATTTTTAATGGGACGTGTTTTCAACTTAAATATCGCTATTATCAAATCTCATAAAAATTACACATATAAATTGAATAATTCAGTTAAATAATTAAATAAATACTTGAAATTTCTATTATGTTTTTTTCTTGTGACTGATCGTATAAATAAAATTTTAATGTATTACATTTATTTTTAAAAAGTTTGGAAATTTAATCATAAAGAAAAATTTAACAAAGATATTAGACCTATGTTACTCTAATTCAAGAGAACTATTTTTCCCATTAATGATTATTTTCTCATACAAAGTTTAATGTGAACGTTATTTACATGGCATAACAGAGTCATTTTTTATTTGATCTACCAAATTCCTTGCTTTTATAGCACTTTTTTCTTTATCCTTAATTTCTAACATAATATCGAAATCTAAGAAATTGGTTGAAAGTATAAATTTTAAAAATTTTTGCGAGTCCAAGGTACTAGAATGTTTACCTTTTCTTTGATTTTGTTCTTGACTGCTATAATCAATCATCATTACTCCATCTTTTGAATTTTCCCATGTATGTTCAACTTTTTTGAATGCATCAATCAAGTTAATACCATCTGCATAACATTCATGATGAAATGTATCTAAGATTATAGGTATTTGTATATCTCCATGAATTTCCAAGCAATCTTTCACGTTGTAAAGATGATCATCATTTTCTATTACTAATCTTTTTTTCACATTATCCGATAGGAGGTTATTGTAGTTTAAGATAAATCTTTTTTTAGAAATTTGTTTTTCTCCATAAATTCCTCCTACATGTATCTGAATTTTAGCAGAAGAATCAAGATTCATTAGATTCAAAATCTCTGCATGGTATTCTAGTTCTTTAATACTATTCTGTATAATATTGGTATTTCTTGCGTTTATAAGAACGAATTGGTCTGGATGCATAGATATTCTCATATTATTGTTCATTATGAATTTTCCAATATCGTTAAATTCGCATTTGAAATATTCCTTCCAATTAAAAGTACATATTGGATGAGATGCAAATGGGACCAGATCAGAACTAATTCTAAAAAACATTAGTCCGTGATCTACATTATATTTTAGTATGCTATGAAGAGTATCCAGATTATATCTTATACATTTGATTAATCTTTCTTCAGTATAGGAGGATAATCTAAAAGTCGATACTGTTTTTTTTCCAATTGAATGATTTATACACGGATAGCCTATTTTCATGATGATCTAGAGATTTTTTCCATATAATGGTTTAGTTAAAATGATAAAAGTTTATGCCACTCTTAAGAATTTTTATACAATTAATTAATAACGAAGGAATATTATTGGGTAAGGCGCTAGTTCTTAAAATAACCAATATACCCGACTTAGATTCATGATCTGTTTTCAATCTATTTTTATATTTCTTATTTAGTAATTGATTTATATACAGTTTTCTATGAATGCCTTTTTACAGTTATGTTTGAACAAGATTGAATTTGTAATTACATTTTTAATATATATCAGAAACTTGTTTATTAGACTTTTGATAATATCAAGTATCCTACCATGATAATTTGAGTAGTGAATGGTTAAATAGATCAAAAGTCGTAAATATATTAGAACAGATAGAAGATTTAATTCAAATTGTATGATATCATAATTTTATAGAAATTGATTATTCAATCTGATAATAATATATGTAAAATATATAATAAATTTTATTTTAAATAAAAAGGAAGTAGCAACTAATCAACAATTTTATTTTAATTTTTAATTTTTCCAATTAGTTGAAGTTTATTTTCTGGCTGGTATAATTTGACTTGAGATTCATATTCAATTTTTTTAGTTCCAAAAATCTCATCATCCATTTCAAACCCCAAGTCTCCTTTGTAAATAAAAATTGTACTTCCTGTTTCAGGATTTTCTTCACTATTAATTAAATCGAAAGTGCCTGACATTTTGTAATATTCGTATGAAATGTAATCAACCTCAGAATTTTCTTTATCTTCTATTTTTAATGTTCCTGAAAAGGTTCTAGATTCATCTCCAAATAAATTATCAAAAGAGGTTCTTTCAAATTCATATAAACAATTGTTTTGTGGACAAAGTTTATTACCCTCACCCAAGCTCATATTCGTTTCCTGAAAATAGAGATAAGCTTCAATAAAATTGCCTTCTTTTAATGTAGTTGTGAGCTGGATTGTATCTGAAGGTTGAGCAAAGGAGATTATAACTGGAGTAATTATTAGAAATACAAGAGTCAAAATGACAAATATGCTTAGCATAATATACACGATTGTTATCAGTTTAAAAATGTTATTGTAGGA
>JBHIVA010000102.1:0-6387 GCA_042138015.1 Nitrososphaeraceae archaeon
CAACAACACGAATAAAAATAATTGTGATCTACAACATGTATACAATTGGATTAACCTATTCATTTATCTATACAATACAACAATCAGAAACACAATCCTATTCAGAATTGGAGGCGAATCAGTCCTAAGTTAACACAGCCTATTTCTTATAGATCTAGTGATCAAAATAATAAAATCAGATCTATCAAATGATAACATAATATAATTTTTTAATTGTATTTCTATTTTAATATTAAAAAAGAATTCTACTCAATAGAACTAATGTAACATTGTATCTAACCATGAAAGGAATAATGACATCCCAATAATCCATGTTAATAGTGAATACAAAGGAAAGATGAACTACCTAATAGAAGTTCCTTCAACGAAAAATATCTAATATAAAATGTGTTATTGATAGAAAATCCAATAACACAACTTTTTTATATATAAATCTATGAAAGAATTTATCACTTTCTTAGGTAGATATAAAAGATATAGAGAATTGTTATGTAATTACTATGAAATACTATTTACCTATTAAATATATATATTAACAAAACTATTTATGAGAGAAATTGTATGAGTCGGATTATTATTTTGATTATAATTTGTTTAAAAAAAAATAAATCAATTGATTTCCAAATAATGGTATGTTTCATCAATATACACTACTCTTCAGATTTAATTCAATATACAATTAAACATTCAAGGAGAAAATAATATTGGGCGAAAAAAAACTTCAAAAGGACATAGTAAATTCATTATTATTCGTACTTATAATAGGAATCATATCAAGTCTTACATTTATACATTTTTTTAAGAATTCTTATTCGGTTACCATTAATAATGACATTGAAACTGAGACTGAATATGACTTTATATTTGATCCGAATGAATATTTCGAAATTGATTCAGAAGGAGATTTTAGTTCTGAATCAAAGCCTACAAAAGAGAAAAAGCTTGTAAAAAAGATTACTCCTGAGACTGTTAAAAAACAAGAACAAAATAAACCCCAGGAAGAAAAACTTAGAGAGAGTCAAGAAAGACTTTACATTAGTAAATTAGTTAATGAAACAAATAGTACAGGTACTCATAAAGATATAAACATAGTAGCGGCTGGAGACTGGTATTGTAATGAAGAAACTAAAAAGACAATAAAAAATATTGTTCAAGTAAAACCAGAATTGATAATTACAACAGGTGACCATGTAAAGGAATCTCCATCTGCTGCATGTTGGATGGAAATATCAAAGCCTATCAAAGATAAAATGAAGATTGCAATAGGAAACCACGATACAGAATTTGCTAGCATATATAAACAAATAGTTAATCACCATAGTTTAAAAAATCCCTATTATTCACATGACTTTAAAAATATACATTTCATAAGCATGTCAACAGAGCATCCTTTCGAACCTGGTAGCAAACAATACGAATTTATAAAAAGTGATTTAGAAAAAACCTCTAAAAATTCAACTATAGATTGGATAATAGTTCATCAACATAAGCCATTATACTCTACAAAACAAGATAAAAAAGAAGCAGAACAACTACGAGATATATATCATCTACTCTTCCATCAAAATAATGTCGACCTTGTACTATCAAGTCATAACCAATATTATGAAAGAACCTATCCCTTATCTTTTAATAAAAACTATGAAGCAGCTACCAATAAACAAACTATTCCTAAACCAATTATCACAAACAATTCAAAGCTATTTTATCAAAATGTTGATGGAATAATATTTCTAACCGTAGGTACAGCAGGAGATGAATTAGATCCTGTAACTGAGAAACATGATTTTTATGTTGTTCAGGAAAGTAAATTTGGATTTCTAAATATCGAAATAGAAAATAATGGAAAGACACTGATGGTTAAATTTCATAGTAATGACGGTAAAATTATCGATGAATTTTACCTAGATAAACATAAACATAATGTTTAGATATTCTTTTATGTATAGTAACATCAATCTTCTATCCTATTCTACAAATTACTGAATGTTTTCTGGGTAAAATTATATCATTAGTCATAATAAATTATAATTTGGATTGTTTCTCATTAATTATTATTGAACATTATAATTCATTACTTGGTATTGAAACATACAAAATGTATTTATTTAAGAATATTAAAATAACTATATGAGATGTGCTGATTGTTTATGTTACATCAACGAATGTAAACTAAGTAATACTTCGACTGAATGTTCTAACTGCAAGTTTGATGCTTGTTGTTGTTGGCAAAGCTTTCACTAATTATAAATCAAATATAATTTAATTTTTTGTGGTAAAAAAGTATAATAAAATATTAATTAATAAAACTAAATTCAATTAAAATCAAAATAAATCAATATAATTTTGACAAATATTTTTCTTACTGTAAGAACTGAATGTTACTTATTATCATCAGTTTATTCCTTCAAAATTTGGTTGTGAAATTTTAATAGTAGTGATGAATCCCTTTGATATTAGATGGTCTCAATATCTATCTTTAATGTCTAATCTAGTAACATATTCATTATGGATTTTTGAAATATTATTAAATTCTTCTTATCAATGTAACAGTAGATAGAGTCTATGGCAAAGAGGAACCAATTGCAATGGAGCTTTTCAATGGAACAAGTGTATGCATGGGTGATTGGAAAGGTCTAACAGATCCAACTAAACGAGGAATATGGAAACTTAATATTGTCGGCGACCCTAATGAAAACAATGATTTGTGAAATAAATATCATGACATAATACAAAAACTTCGAAGCACGTGTTACAACCCATAAGCAAGAGTTTGATCAGACAGTCACTTTGTTATTCAAGCTTAAATAACTATATGAAAAGTCCTATATACTTGATCCTAAGCATTATATTATTGTCACATCCTACATCTCAAGTTCAAGAACTATGGACTAGCTACATCGGAAGTAGTACTGATACACAAGTAGGACAAATTCGGTGGGGAGGTTTATTCTTCAGTATAATATTAGCAAACGGCCAACAAAATTGGCTTTTCGCTAATCTGCCCACCCCAAATATACGAGATGGGTGGAAAATCAAAACTTTAAAGATAAGAATTCGTACTGAACGGAGCGCCTTTGGCGGTATTGATAAAGTTGGAATAAGAGATGGTGAAAATGTGGTTCATGAATTTGGCAGTGGGACAGGACCGGCAAACCCGCCCTTGGCAATAACCTCATTTGGCAGATGGAAAATTTTTCCGCTGGAACTTCCACTTGGACCAAGAAGTTTCGCATCTGGGTTGGGTGTTTCAATCCATTTAAACAATAGAGTAGATACAAAAGAGGATCCACCACCGCCTTTGCCACCTGTAAGAATTTTAGTTTCAGGCGTCGGAGTAGAATTCATCAAGTAGCATGAGACTGGTACTGTAATTGGTAACAATAATGTACTAATCCCCTGTCCGCTATAGACCTCCAATTTCGTCATGTTGACCATCTAGTAATTCACATGGATGCTGTTAAGTTAACGAAAAATCTATAGCTGTGAACGTTCTATTCTAACAATATGTATGTTGTTAAGATTTGTCAGAAATAGGACATCCACATGTATAGTAATGTATTCTTTGTATTTGTACTTTCTTGGTCTCAGTCTACGAAATACGTCTAAAGCACTGGAACCTTTTAAGGACCGCAATAGGAGTCATGTTGCCATTTGGGAGTGGATTCAACGATTTGGTTCATTGCAGATTTACAAGAGAAAAAGAATATCATCGTTCATCATAATGAAACTATGATTCAGATTGGTAACAAGCATTTTTGGTTGTGGATCTGTATTGAACCAGTACACAAATCCGTACTTGGAATTTATATTTCTGAAGGGAGAAACACGTTTGTAGCAGAGAATTTTATCAGATCTCTGGTATCAAGGTATGGAAAACATACTGTGTATACAGATGGTGATACATGGTATCCTCAAGCATGTAACTTTTTGCATCTAAAACACATGTTGCATTCACCTTTAGAGAAAAGTCTTATTGAAAGAGTAATGCAGTATTTCATAGACAGAACAGAATGTTTTGATGATTATTATCCATGTATCAACAACACGAATAAAAATAATTGTGATCTACAACATGTATACAATTGGATTAACCTATTCATTTGTCTTTATAATGCAAAAATCAGAAACAATATTGTATTCAAAATTAGAGGTGAAATAGTCTTAACTTAAAAGCAACTGTTTATCTAATAAGCAATGCAATATAAAGTTACATCATATACCAGAAATTGATGGACACTCCTATAGCTCCATATTTTAGGTGGACGTTAAGGACATACACCATCTTTAATTTGAATTAAAGATATCAATATTTGATTTAATATATTGTTATAATCGTTATTAAAATTTGTTAAGTTAAACGGTAAAAGCTATATCTTCTAATGTTATAAGCTCAGAAAATAAAATTGAATAAATTAGAATAATTCCTTATTGTGTTGTATTCTTTTTATCTATATTTTCTTGGTCTCGTCTGCGCAATAAAAAATGGCGATGAACTTTTTCATAAATAGGCTCAAGAGGATGTGAATCCATTAACGGGAAGATTTTTCGACGCCGAAAAAGTATTAATTGAGAATAACTTGGTAAATAATCGAAGGGTTGATGATGATTGTACAACATCCAATGGGAAATCATCTTCAATTTGTTACAGAGATGATTGTTAAGATGATGATTTGGCAGAGGCGTCAAAAGTTTTTTCAGAAGGATAGTAAAAAACTAATCTTAATCTAATAGCGTTTATTGGAATTATTAAATAGTTTATTATTATTTTAAAAACCAGAACTTAATAAATTATATTAATTAATCAGATTTTTAGGCTCTGTTAAGTTAAGGTAAATTCAAAAAGGAAATATTAAAAAATCTACGAAAATTGAGCATAGAACATATTAGAAAAAGTAAGCATTGAGACTACATTATCCTTAAGTTAACAGAGCCCATTTTTGTCACTTTTGGGCTCAATTGTCCTCGTTTTTGGTATCAACATATAATTAGACAGGCCTTCATTCTCGAATATCAGAAATATTTAAAACACATTATAAAAAATGCGGTGAATGGTTAGAAGGTAACAATAATTCGGTCTGTAGGGGAAGTTGTGAAATAGGTAAATGACAAATTTAGAAGAAATTAAGAACAACCTTGATGAGAGTATACTATTTTGTTATCATGCCAGTTATGATTTTTTATCTGATGATGCTTTTCTTAGGCCTATTAACGCTGACAATACTTCTGGAAAATCTTTTTCACCATCAAGACAGTTACCTTCTTCAAGATATCGATTTCTGCTGAAATTATGAATGGTTTTATAATACAAATAATATAATGATGAAAATGATCCTATAAAAATCAGTTTAACAGATAAATCAATAGATAAATCAATGAATGTAATGGAATCTACAACTAGAACATAAGAAAATACTAGTAATCCTATTACACCTAATCCCCATACCCAAGAACCATCATTCTTTAGTAATTCTATAGAGATTCCACTTTCCTCCTGCACTTCGTCCTGTCTTCCATTTAAAACTGAATCTACACATATGTGAATATCTCCCTTGGAAAACACCTGCGATATTTGTGCCCAAGCGCAACCACGTAATTTTTTAAATGCCATTAAAAGAAAAGAAAACCAAAGAAAAACAACATAATAAATTCCCCAAGCACTAAAAATTAACAATAAGAAATTATAGATATCTGTGGGTTCAGTAATATAATACTCCCACATATTTATTGCTGATACAATGCTAATTAAAAATAAACTAAAACCTGTTCCGAAAACTAATGCTCTTCGAAATGATTCCATTTCATGTATTTGACATATATTTTTAATAGAATCTGCCAATATATCCTGAGTATATTTGCACTACTATAGAAATGTTCTGTGAAGAATTAAAATATTAAATAAAGAACTTCGGCATTAATCGCATTTTCTAAATTTTTTATATCTTTCTCACTGGTTTGTGGGCTCTGTTAATTTAAGATGATATTCACCTCCTCCTCTAAATCAAAATCATGATTATTATTTTCAATTATATCATTATACATAGATACAAAGAATTGTATCCAGTTATGTACATGAAATAGATTACAGTCTTCTTTAATACAGGGATAATAGTCATCAAAACTTTCTATTCTCTCTTTCAAAAACTGGTTTACTTTTTCCATTAAACTTTTTTGGAATGGAGAATGTAGATAGTGTTTTAATCCAATTACGTTACACGCTTCATCATACCATGTTCCACCATCCGTGTACACTGTATGTTTTCCATATTTTGCAATTAATGATCTGATAAAATTTTCAGAAGAGGCATATTTCTCACCTCAGATATGTAAATACCAAAAACATAATGATGAAATTGATCTATACATAACCATAACCAGAAAAGCTTG
>JBHIVA010000103.1:0-6374 GCA_042138015.1 Nitrososphaeraceae archaeon
TAGAATCGGATTCAAAGTCATCATCTTTAGAATCGGATTCAAAGTCATCATCTTTAGAATCGGATTCAAAGTCATCATCTTTAGAATCGGATTCAAAGTCATCATCACCATCTTCAGAAGCTGCAGTAGCACTTTTTATAAAATCTGCCCGAGTTATTGAATTTAATTCGAAACCCATTTGTATTTGAGAAGGATATGCGGTAATCATCATCATACAAACTAGTGCAAAAAATATTGTCAATCCACCTCTTCTTGACAATTTACAGTGAATTTTCATTGTTAATAAAATTAAATAAAACATGAATTAAATACTTTATAGACATCATTTTAGGTAATATTTTTCTAAATAAAAACTATATAACATAATAGGTAAACAAATTTATTTAATTTATTATTGATTAAAATTAAACACCTATCATTATTTTTCTTAATTAAAGATCAATCCATATATGTATATTGTAGTGAAGCATAAATTTACTTGTATTGATTTAAATTATTAAAATTTATATATTTTCGTATTTTAGCAAATTATAATTATATGAAGCGTTTTCTTCAATATATTTATACAACGGAATTTTTTCTATTCCATTTTTTCGTGTTTTTAAAGCTGCCATAGATGCACCTACCCCAAAGCTAAATGCCCATAGAGGATCATTCTCTTTTATAAAAGAACATGTAAACGCGGAAGATAGAATATCTCCTGCACCGGTGGAATCTTTTGAGTTGATTTTATTTATATTCAGCCAATAGTGTTTATCTTTGTGTAACATATGAACTACATTATTTTCCGTAAAAATAAGAAACCTAATATTATTTGTAGATTTCCATTTTCGTAACTCTCTAAAATCATTTGTTGCTGAAACACAATAGAGTTCATCTGGATCCAATTTAATAGCATCGACATCCCGTAAGCTAAACTCCAGTTCTTTTTTTGTAAAAATCTTACCGTCAGTTCTTACAGCTCGTGTAAAACCTTGGGGATCTACCATTATAAAGTTGTCATTCCGAGAAACAATATAATTTAAAACTTCTGGAGAAACCTCATTTAGTATAGGACTTATCAGCCATGAATCTGTTTTAATATTTTCAATATCGCTAATTGAAATACCTTTAGATTCAGATGCTAAATATATTTCTCGAGAATTTTCCAAAACTTTTATGATAAATTTTGTTGTGAGATGTCCAGAAGATGGATCATTCTTTTTTAAATGCAAATCCTTTTTTTTAAAAAATGATAAATATTCGTTATCTAGATCCTTACCAAAATTAGAAACAAGATTAACTGTAAATCGAAACTGTTTAGCCGTGAGGCCACAATAGCAAGGTGGACCACCTAAACTATCTATTATCTGTCCATCATTGTTTGTAATCCGGTCGATAGCAATATTGGAAACTATGGTTATATCCATAATACAAATTCTGATGTTATTTTACAATCAATATTAACCTATATCATCATTTACATCATTGATCTAATATCAATTATTGTAATCAACAGAATAAATCGAAACACAAAATTAGAGAAAAATTATGATTTTATGATTTATAAATTAATCATATATAGACATTATCATAAGTTAATAATATATTTCTGTTTAGTTTTTTTTATATTATTTTATTGCTAATGAATACCCTCCCCTCTAAAATAATAAATAAATATAGTAATATATTTAATGGATTATCATATTAATTGGTGAAAACCTTTTTCGACTCACTTGCGAATGAAAAATATATCAGTCTACAAACTATTAGAAAAAATGGTTCTACAGTGTCAACGCCAGTTTGGTTTGTATTAAAAGAGAATAAATTATTCATTAGATCAAGTGCAGATTCTGGAAAGATCAAAAGGATAAGAAATAACAACAATGTTAAGATTTCAATTTGCAACATGAAAGGTAACATCAGAGGACATAACTATGACGCTAAAGCAAATTTTGAAAAGAATCTAGATTATCAAGAGATTAATTCTTTATTTGATAAAAAATATGGTATTTTATCCTTTCTTCTTAAAATTTTTTATAAAATTAAAAAAATTAAACTAACTATATTATCCATAACTATTAACTCAAATTCAGAATGATACTAGGATAATATTTAACTTCATAATTTAAAGTTCAATTTTAGATAAATTTAGCCGACCCTTCTCATAAGATACAACAAATCAGTAATTGTCTGTTCTATTATTCTTTAATAAATTAGACTTTCTAACCTTTAGAACGATCTTATAACATTTAGATTTTTCATAATATTTTTTATGCTCAACTTTTCCCCTATTTTTTGCATCATATTAAACTTTATAATAATTAGAATCGATCGAATCAAGAATTATTACTATCAATAATATTTTTTCAATAAACGAAAAAATAGTATTTAATTTCATAAAATCAAGACAAGGATTTAAGTTCTTGTTAAAACAAAATTGAATTTTCTGGTATATTTATGTTGGTTCGGTATGAACAACAACTCTTGTCGCATTAGTTTTATTTATTATATGTTCTTGAACATTGGTAGCTATTAAATGAGCTTCAGAAACAGAAATTTTTGAAGAATTTGGTAATTTTATAAGTACGGTTAAAGTTATGTGTTGGTTTCCATTCATATCTACTATACCTATATCTTTACATTCTGCTACACCATTAATAGTCAGGCATGAATTTTTTATCATTTGAATATAAGATTCGGATACCCTTTTTTCTACTCCTATGGTTTTGCTATCTTCACTCGTATCTATTTCTATATGTGAAGTAATATTTTTTATTTCTTGTATTTCATTCTTTACTCTGTTCTCAAATTGCTCAATTATATTATGGGCTGTTTTCAGATCAAGTAGACTATTAACCTGAATGTCTAGGTATAAATGAAGAGGATGTTTTGAAATATTATTTGTCCTACTGTTATCTGATTTTAATTGATTAGGATAAAATTTATCTCTTGTATCATTTTTTTTATTTTCATCTATGTATTTTGGTATTTTTGATAGATATATAGAATGAATATTTTTTATTCCATCCGTTTCAGCTGCAATAAGTTTTAGCCTATCAGAAATTGTTTCAGATTCTGATTCAATAGCATCAACGTGAACTAAAACATCTGCATTAGGAATAAGCTGTCTTACTTTGTATTCAACGCTAGTGGCAATTTTATGAGCCTTATCATTTGTAGAGGTTCTAGGAACTTCAATATGTAGGTCTATAAACATGGTTGTTCCTACAGTTCTAATTCGTAGATCATGTGCTTTGTTAACCCCGTCAAGTCCGGTAACAGATTCTAAAACAATGTGATTCAAACCCTTTGGTGCTTTATCCAACAAAACATCAAGTGTTCTTTTTCCAAGTCCAAGAGACGTATATAAAATCATTCCAGCAATAATTATTGCAGCGTAAGCATCTGCATTGGGAATATTTAACACTAGAACTGAAAATAAGCCTGCTATGACTATAGAAGAGGAAATCATATCCGCTTTAAAATGTAAAGCATCAGCTTCTATAGCTTGGCTTCCATATTTTCTTGCTACTTTAAATAATGCTTTTGATCTGCCATAATCTATAACAATAGAGACAATCATTATTAAGAAAGAAAAAATCGTGATCTCTGGTTCGATACTTTTGAAGAATATTCTCTCAATTCCCTCATAGAATATCCATCCCGCTACCAAAAGTAACAAAAGAATTTCTGCTAAACTAGAAATACTCTCTATTTTTGCATAACCATAAGTGAATCTCATATCAGGAGGTTTAATTACTAATCTTACAGCATAAAGAGTCATAAAAGCAGCTAACACATCCAAGCCGGAATGCAATGCTTCTGATAAAATCGCAAGACTATTAGTAGAAAATCCTATCGAAAGTTTTAATATAGCTAAACATGAAGATGCTATGATAGAAGTGATAACGATCCTGTTTTTTTCTTTATAGGATGGCTCTTTTTTTTTATTTTTAATGAAGGTATCTCTGGTTTTTTCATTCGAATGAGTATCGCCGTTATCTTCGTATTTAGTCACAACTGATTCGATATTAATAGCAAGTGTGATATAAATAGTAACTATGGACAAAAATATAGTAATTATTTTAATAATCTATTCCCCATAGTTTATTGAAGTCTTTAATTAGATCTAAAGAAAAGGCATCTTTCCTTGATTTATTTAAATAATAATTATAAGATAGAAGGTAAAGTAGAAAAAAAGAAAGGATATATTCTACTTTATTTACTTTTATCTAATTCTTAACTTTTTTGTGAATTTTATAGATATAGAAAGTAAGATAATAGTAAAAAATAAACATCCTAATTCCTGTATTTTATTTCTCACATAAATTAATTCAGAAGTATTATGAAAACTCATAATTCTAAAAATAGACATCAATTTAAGGAAACAAAATAGTAAATACTTGTAGTTAATTCAAAATTCATTGATAGAATAACTTGTTAATATCTCTTCTATACATCCCTAATGGTTTATAAGAAATTTAATATAACATTCAAGATAAAAGGTAAATCAGTATAATAGATAGAGTACTCACTTCCAATATTATTAATACAAATATACTCTCATTAGTCAAATACCTATATTAACCAAGCTTAAAATTTTACTTGTGTTAATTCATCATTAACATATTTGAAAAATGGAAATCAAGGTCATATAAGCGTGTAAGAAAGTTAGTCAATTCATTAAATTCTAGTCCATAATGTGTTTTTAGTTCTGTATTGATTCGTGAATCAGAACGGATGTTAATAGAAAGATCTGATTTTAAAAAAGCAGGCTTATCATTCTCTGAATCACCAAGATAAAGAATTTTTTCGTTATGATTAAAAGACAGTAATTTTTTTATTTTGTCAATAGCATCTCCCTTGTTGAATTTAGTAGTATATATATCTACAAATGGATGAGTTGCGTATGTCTGTATATTCAAAGTATCGGTAGATAAAGAATTGATAGTGATAAATTCATTTATTCTCTGTAATAACATTGGTTCGATATTAATTTTATAGTATTCCCATTTCAGAATGTGCCTATAGTCGAAAGTGAGTCCAGCTAATATATGTTCCTCAAAAGTGTATTTTTTTTCAATTTTTATTCCATTAAATCTCTTTTCTATATAACTGGAAAGATTTTCAAGAAAAATGGAATTTGATCGTAACCTCTCTTTCTGATAGATGTAGGAAACTTCTATGTTTTTTTCCAAAATTGATCTATCTAAAATTGTCAATTTTTTTTTGACTTCCTTCTTTGAAAAAACAACTATCTCGATTCCCAAAATAGAGGAAATTATCTTGGCAAAACCATAGCTTGGAATTAAAACTTCCAATGACTTACTAGAAAGAATACAGATTGGAATTTTCTTGGAAATCTGTAAAAGGATAGAGTAAAGATCTTCAGGAATAGGATTAGTCTGTGAATACATCGAATTGGTAGGACAAATTGTCCCATCGTAATCTGTTACAATAGCGCCTATCTTCAATATAGTATTATTATACAAATAGGGGTATATTAATCTCTAAAATCTAGTCATATTCCATAAATGTATTGGAGTTAAAATAATAAAATCGCAAAATTCAGATATCTGTTTTTTGAATTTTCATTAGGGTAAGTATGGTTATTCAAATTAAATTAATTGGGTTTAAAGATCCATAAAATTAGGATAATAATTTATGGATATACATAACATAATGCTATGTAACTTAAAATTTAACTATCGCTTTTATATCTTCTCAAAATGCATTATATTTATCTTCTTTTTAAATAAAATCAAACGCAGGTAAATTTAGAATGAGCTATTTATTATATCGTAGGATAACCTATAAGTTATTATTTTCGAATTTAAATTGAATAACGAATATTAACCTAAAAAAATTATGGTATAGAAAATTTAATGATCAAAATTTTTTTTACTGTTAATATTTTTACAAATTATATAAGAATATAAAATTTTTTTGGTTATTACTAAGTTTGTTGTTAAAAAATAAATGTCAAGGTCGAGAAATATAATTACAATTTTCAAGAAATGAATATAGTATAACAAGATTATTTGTAAATTTAATTATTTTTTTAGGCTCTGTTAACTTAAGGATAATGTAGTCTCAATATTCGCTTTTTCTAATTTGTTCTATTCTCAATTTTGAAAGACTTTTTTACATTTCCTTCTTGAATTTCCCATAACTTAATAGAGCCATTTTTTATATGGTCTGGATTAGAATGTAATTTAAGTTAATAGATTTAATGGGAAATCTAGGTATATGGGCTCTGTTCAGATAAGCAGTAAGAGCTATAGCTAAGAATGTTACAAATACTAGTAGTATGAACAAAATTAAATTTGAAAGAAATAAAACATCAAATTATATTGTAATGTATTCACTTTATCTGTACTTTCTTGGTTTGA